>NZ_KV836186.1:0-226659 GCF_001838255.1 Corynebacterium sp. HMSC073B01
TGGCATGCGGACACACTTTTCTTTACTTAACCCGTAGGTAAAGAAAAGCGTGTCTGGGCGGTGCGTCGCCGGTGGGCACCTTTCGCCACTTACCCCAGTGCGAGTTACTGACTGCGTTTATGGCTGATGGCGTTGGGTGGATGCGAGTTACTGACTGCGTTTATGTCAAAAATGGTCCGAAAAATGGCTTGAAAGTGTCATAAACTCACACAGTTTCACATTTGCAGCCCGTAAGTTTTCGGGTTGTCAGTTTCTCTCCTTACCCCACTTTATGCTCGGAGATCTTTGTTCTTGTGGGCGTGACTCGATTCTCCACTGAGGAGGGGAGATTCAGCATTTTTGGAGGTCATCTCACGTAACCTGGGACGCATGAGGCTCGACAATATAACCCGCCCCTTGCTGGCGTCCTTTTTCGCCGCGGTCGCGTGGAGTGTTTTAGGTGGGCTAATCTTGCCGGAGCCCAATCTCGCCTACGACGAAGGAATTGCGTCGTGGATTGTGTCCATGCTGGTCTCAGTAATGCTGGTCGGAGCAATAGCCGTTTTCGCCGGTGATGGGTCGTTGGCTCGGGGGATGACCAGCGTGCGGAGCATTGTCGCAGCAGCTACCGGCGCAGGAATTGCCGCGCTTGGCGATCTGGCATTCCTATTTCTCACCACGCCGCCCGATGGTCAGGACGGCCTGGTCGTCGCCTATGTTGTGTTCTTTTACATCCCGCTACTATTTCTCGGCGGATGGGCCGCTAGTGCCGCGATTAATCGGATGCGTAGGTGGTACCGGCAAGTGAAGAAAGAAAGAGAGGCCTAGCTGGCGGCCGTGAGTTAGGCCTCTAACTTTGGAGCCGCCAGCGCCTGGTGCGTCAGGTTAAGGCCGACCATCGTAACCTGCCAGGCGCGGAGGGCGTTTTTTGGGGCAGAGGCGATTGTCGACACCTTCATCGGACGTGAATCGGAATCGACAAATCGCCTAGCCCCAAGGGGTCGGATTCTTAGAACAGGCCAGTCGGGTTCTCGTCGTAAGAGACGAGCATGCACTTGGTCTCCTGGTAGTGCTCGAGCATCATCAAGTGATTCTCGCGGCCGATACCGGACTGCTTGTAACCGCCGAAGGCTGCGTGAGCAGGGTAGCTGTGGTAGTTATTCACCCACACGCGGCCGGCCTGGATACCGCGGGCAGCGCGGTAGGCGTTGTTCTGGTTGCGGCTCCACACGCCGGCGCCAAGACCGTAGATAGTGTCGTTGGCAATCTCGAGAGCCTCGTCCAGGGTCTTGAAGGTTGTCACGGCCAGGACCGGGCCGAAGATTTCCTCGCGGAAGAAACGCATCGAGTTGTTGCCCTTAAAGATTGTCGGCTCGACGTAGTAGCCTCCCTCCAGCCCTTCGAGCTTGGCGACGTTGCCACCGGTGAGAACCTGTGCGCCCTCCTTCGGTCCGGACTCCAAGTAGCCGGAGATCTTGTCCAGCTGCTCCTGGGATGCCTGGGCACCCATCTGTACCGACGTATCCAGCGGGTTGCCGGTCTTGATTTGCTTAACGCGCTCGACCGCGAGCTTCAGGAACTCATCAGCGATGTCCTCGTGGACTAGAGCTCGCGACGGGCAGGTGCAGACCTCGCCCTGGTTCAGCGCGAACATGGCCAGGCCCTCGATGCACTTCTCGCGGAACGCGTCGTCGGCGTCCATGATGTCGGGGAAGAAGATGGATGGGGACTTGCCGCCGAGCTCCAGCGTGATTGGAATAATCTTGTCGGACACTGCCTTGTTGATTACCTGGCCAACGGCAGTCGATCCGGTGAACGCAATCTTGGAGATTCGGTCGCTTGCGGTCAGCGCAGCACCGGCTTCGGTGCCGAGGCCATTGACGATGTTGAGGACGCCGTCCGGAAGCAGATCGGCGATGATCTCGGTGAGCATGAGAATCGACGCGGGGGTCTGCTCTGCAGGCTTGAGCACGATGCAGTTGCCGGCGGCGAGGGCCGGGGCGATCTTCCATGCGGCCATCAGGAGGGGGAAGTTCCACGGGATGATCTGGCCGACGACGCCGAGTGGCTCGTGGAAGTGGTAGGCGACCGTGTTGTCGTCGATCTGCGAGATGCGCCCCTCCTGCGTGCGGGTGGCGCCGGCGAAGTAGCGGAAGTGGTCGATTGCGAGCGGGATGTCAGCGGCGAGGGTCTCGCGGATGGCCTTGCCGTTCTCCCAGGTCTCGGCGACGGCAATCTTCTCAAGGTTCTCCTCTATACGGTCCGCGATGCGGTGGAGGATCAGCGCCCGCTCGGCCGCAGAAACCGAGGCCCAGGAGTCCTTCGCTTTGTGTGCGGCGTCGAGGGCGAGCTCAATGTCTTTCTCGTTAGACCGCGGAACCCGGCAGAAAACCTCGCCCGTAACCGGGGTGGAGTTGTCCATGTATTGCCCGTCTACTGGAGGTGTCCACTTACCGCCGATGAAATTCTCGTACTGCTCCTTGTACGTGAAGATTGCATCGGGGGTGCCGGGGTTGGCGTAAACAGTCATGTAGACACGTCCTTTCGATAGGGAAACAACAAGCGTATGTGCCAACTTTAAATTGTGACTCGTGCCACAATCAACACTTATTTTTTCATCGCCTTTGCGAGAGATGCGATTGCTGCCGACCCTAAATCTGCCCCGACGTTGCCGTGAGGAACTCCAAAATTGCCCGCACACGGCGGTTTTCCTCACCGGGCTCCAGATGCAGCTTCATAAAAATGTTGGACACGTGTTTCGCCACTGCCGCCCCGGAAAGCACGAGGTCATCGGCAATCTGCTTATTGGACTTGCCGCGTGCCATCAGCTCGAGCACTTCGCGCTCGCGCGCCGTTAAACTGGCTAACCCCGATTTACCGGACTGCATCAATGCCGTCGCCACATCAGGGTCAATCACCACGCCACCACCGGCGACGACTTCGAGCGAACCCAAGAAGTCCAGCACCTGGCCAACGCGGTCTTTGAGCAGATACCCGGTCCCGCCACTCGAGCTGCTGCCACTCGAACCGACCCCAGTACCAACCCCAGCACTACCTCCAGCCCCGCCCGGCGAGAACAACTCACGCGCATACGCCGGCGCCACATACTGCGACAGCACCATCACATTCAGCTGCGGATAGCGCTCGCGCAACTCGACCGCCGCCCGCAGGCCGTCATCGCTCATCTTTGGAGGCATGCGCACATCGGTTATCACCAGATCTGGCAGCTCGCCCGTGTCATCAAAACGGTCATCGATGTCCGCTACCAGGCCGTGGGCGGTGTCGACCATCGCAATCACTTCATGTCCACGCTTTTCGACGAGCCCCGCGACCCCCTCCCGCAGGAGTGCCGAGTCATCCGCAATGACAATTTTCATTTCTTCTCCGCACCTTTCATTTTCACGTCTTCCATTTCTCCAATGCCCGATTCCCAGCGGTTCAACATCAAAGGAATTCTGGCTATTACCTGCGTTGGCCCACCTTCGGGAGAGTGCATGGTCATCGCACCGTCGAAAGTGGCTAGACGCTCTTTCATGCCCCGCAATCCGCGCCCCAATTTTGCGCCGCCAGGGCCTTGGTCCGTAATTGAAATATTCAGTGTTTGATCTGAGGTGAGCAGCACAGAAACAGGAGCGTTCGGTGCATATTTCGCCGCATTAGTCAGCACTTCTGCACAGAAAAAATACGCCGCGGCGAGCACACTTTCTTCCAATTCCGGCAGGGGATAGGGAGTGTGTACAACAACGTTAGGGCCGTACCCTTCAGCAATCTCTTCAACAGCCGCTTGCAGACCGCGATCGCGCAACACCTGCGGATGAATTCCGTGGACTGTTCGCCGCAAAGCACGTAATCCATCATCCAAATGGCCGCGAGTTTCCGCGAGAAGCTGCATTAGTTCCTCATTGCCAGTATTGGAGGCCTCTAATTCCGCAAGTCCTAATTTCATTGAAGCCGCAACAATGTATTGCTGAGCTCCGTCGTGGAGGTCGTTTTCAATGCGGCGACGTTCAATCTCGAAGGCTTCGGCAATTGTTCGTCGTGAAGCGGTAAGTTCGGCGATGCGAGCGGCGGCGGATTCCTCGTAGCTGCGTTTATGCGCCTTTTCGCGGCGGTTCGCGCCGACACATTTGCGGAAATAATCCTTCAGCTCCATAGTTTCCTATGGTACGAAAGCTCTGTGCACGGAGGAATTAATTTCCGGCATGGTAGACCTAGCACTACCGCAAAAGGAAAGTGGGCACGGTGTTGAAATCGCCTCCGTGCGAGTGAAATGAGTGTCATGACAGAGAACAACAGCCCAAGAAACGCACGACTTTGTATTCGTGACATCACTAAGTCCTACAATTCCGCTCCCGTTCTCACCGGCATTTCGCTGACCATTGAGCCCGGCGAAACCGTTGCAGTCATGGGACCGTCAGGTTCTGGTAAGTCCACGCTGCTGCACTGCATGTCCGGCGTGTTGCTGCCGGATGACGGCGACGTCATTTTCGGTGATACCAAGATCAATTCGCTTTCCGACGCCGACCGCTCCGCCCTCCGCCTACACGACTTCGGCTTCGTTTTCCAGGATGGCCAGCTCCTGCCCGAGCTGACGGCACGGGAAAACGTTGCTCTGCCAATGATTCTGCAGGGCAAGAAGCGCTCAACGTCACTCGCGCTTGCCGACGATGTCCTCAGCCGCCTGGGCCTAGAAGACCTAACGCGCCGTCGCCCAGGACAGATGTCCGGCGGCCAAGCACAGCGTGTAGCAATTGCCCGCGCGATGGCCGGCGAGCCAGGTGTCATCTTTGCTGATGAGCCGACTGGCGCGTTGGACCAGTCCACAGGCCATGAGGTCATGCAGCAGCTCACCGCGTTGGTGGAGCAGACTGGGACGACATTGGTGATGGTCACGCACGATGTGAAGGTGGCCGACTGGTGTCGTCGACGTGTGGAGATCCGCGATGGCCTGATTCACGACGACCGCATGCTGGCAGGAGCGGAGGTTACAAAGTGAGCACCGTAACTGAAGCACCAAAACCCCAGAGAATTCCTACCGGCGCACTAGCGGACTTGAGCACGCGGCTGCAGCGCGCCGGGCGCGAATCGCACTCGGGAAACGGTTGGTTGTCCGCGCTGTCTGTGGTCGCTATGACTGTGAGCACCTGGTTGGCGCTGGTTGTCGTTGGCGGCACGGTGATGTTTTACCGCCGTTGGCAGGCTGAGCCAAAGCTGCCGCCGAACCCAACGCCCGAGGATTACATGAATCAAGGTCAGGGCGAGATGTACCTGCAGCTGGCACTCGTGGCCTGTGTGTTTGTGATTCCGGCAATGGTTTCGCTGGTGGCCCAGTCGGCGGTGCTTGGCGCTGCGGGGCGTGAGCAGAGGTTGGCAACTCTGCGCTTAATTGGTCTCTCCAACGGGGCAGTTACACGCATGGTAGTTATCGAAACCCTCGTCTTGGCAGCTGTTGGGCTTGTGGTGGGCACGTTGTTGTCGGTGGCCACTGCGCCATTCTGGGCGATAATCAAGTTCGACAATGACTACCTGGATACCTGGGACATGTTGCTGCCCTGGTGGGGCTACCCGCTGGTCTGGGTTGCCGTGGTGCTACTCGCACTCTTTGCCGCTGTGGTCGGTTTGCGAAGGGTGATGATTTCACCACTCGGCGTTAGCCGCAAGGAAGTGCCCAAGTCGATGAAGGCATGGCGCATGATTGTGGCCGTTGTTATCGGTGCGATCGTCCTGTACGTGATTGCCAACTCCAATATCGCGGGTGGAACCGTCACTGCCACGCTTGGTGTCGCAGCGATGATGTACCTGATGGTCTGGGCAATTGGCCTGGTGGCGCCTTTCTTTATCCAGCTTGTTGCCCGCATCTCCAGCTTCTTCGGTACTTCAAGTGATTTTGTGGCGACGCGACGAGTCGCGACTAACGCTAAGGAATCGTGGCGTCGAGTAAGTTCCATGGCCTTCCTGTCCCTGCTGCTTGGCTACACAATGATGGTGCCTGGCGAAGACAAGATTGAAGAGGTTGCAGATGTCACATTCGCGCACGATATTGCAACCGGTGTGACTATCACTTTCGTAATCGGTTTCGTTCTGCTGCTGGTGTCAACGCTTTTGACTCAGGCCTCAGCCGTCTATGAAGAGGCATCGCTGACAAAGGCGCTGGACTTCATCGGTACGCCAATCAACTTCCACCGCACGGTCACTTTCAAGCAGACATTCTTTCCCATGCTTGCGACCAGCATCTTCGGCTTTGTCATGGGTGCGCTGTTGGGAGCCACCATGTTCGGCCCGATTGCGAACGAAATCACGTTTGGTCAACGCTCCCTTGTAGTTGCGCTGGCGTACCTCGTGGGAGTTGTATCAGTTGGCGCTGTGACCTTGGCGGTTGATCCGCTTCGCCACAAGTTGCTGGGTCGCCAAATCCGTCACAACGACTAGTCACCATTGCAACGACTAGTTGCCATTAAAAGGGCAGTGGAGTGGCCGGGCAGTGGTGCTCGGTGCTCGGCCAGTTCCTTAGGGTTCAACTTGAGGATTAGAGCCTGTAACCAACTGTGGTTCATCTGATAACCAAGCATTCATCTCACAACCACGTAATTTCTACCTCTGACTTTTAGCCTGAGGGCATGCGTACCTACGTGCTTGATACCTCGGTCCTGCTGTCCGATCCCCACGCCACCAAGAAGTTCGATGAGCACCAAGTTGTGCTTCCGCTGGTCGTGGTGAGTGAGTTGGAGGCCAAGCGCCACCACCCAGAGCTGGGGTGGTTCGCCCGAGAAGCGCTCCGTTTCCTCGAAGAGCTGCGTTACCGCTACGGCCACCTGGACCGGCCTGTGCCCGCCAATGATCTTGGCGGGTTTATGCATATTGAGCTCAACCACTCCGATCCCTCCATCCTTCCCGCAGGCTTCCGCACCGCCGAAAACGATCACCGCATTCTCGCTTGCGCCCTCAATCTTCAGCACGATGGCCATGATGTCGTGCTGGTCACCAAAGACATTCCGCTTCGCGTCAAGGCTGGTGCGGTCGGCTTGCCTGCCGACGATTACCGCGCCCAGGACGTCGTTCTGACTGGGTACTCGGGAATGGTGGAAGTGGACGTCGACCCGGAGGAAATTGATCGTCTCTTCGCCAATGGGTTCCTTGAGCTCGAGCAGATCCAGGATCAGCCGCTGCACTGCGGCGTGCAGCTCAGCGCTGGTAGCCAGTCTGCGCTGGCACGGGTGAGCGCCCCGGGCGTCGTCAAGCTTGTGCGGGGCGATACGGAGGCGTTTGGCCTGAAGGGGCGGTCGGCGGAGCAGCGTGTGGCGCTTGACCTGCTGTTGGATGACTCGGTAGGGATTGTGTCCCTCGGCGGCCGAGCCGGTACGGGTAAGTCGGCGCTTGCGCTGTGCGCGGGACTGGAGTCGGTGCTGGAGCGCGGACTGCATCGCCGGATTGTGGTGTTCCGTCCGCTCTACGCGGTAGGTGGTCAGAACCTTGGCTACCTGCCAGGTAGTGAGGACGAAAAGATGAACCCGTGGGCGCAGGCTGTTTACGACACCCTGGAGGGATTGGTTTCAGACAACGTGATGGATGAGATTGCCTCGCGCGACATGCTGGAGGTACTGCCACTGACACACATTCGCGGTCGTAGCCTGCATGACAGCTTCGTGATTGTCGATGAGGCACAGTCGCTGGAGCGCAACGTACTGCTGACGGTGCTGTCGCGTCTTGGTAGCAATTCCCGGGTCATCCTTACGCACGACGTGGCGCAGCGTGACAACCTGCGCGTCGGCCGCCATGACGGTGTGCAGGCGGTGATTGAAAAACTCAAGGGCAACGAGCTTTTTGCACACATCACGCTGAAGCGCTCGGAGCGCTCGAAGATTGCGGAGCTCGTGACGGGGCTGCTCGATTAAGAGTAAGCTTGTGAGGCAGCTACGTAGGAGCTGTTCCTGCGATTACTTTCACTCGGATCGTTCGGCACGTACCTGCTGATGAAAGGTTTGTATTCACATGGCTACTGTGACTTTTGCTGATGCCACTCGCATTTACCCTGGTGCGACGAAGCCTTCTGTGGACAAGTTCAACTTGGAAATTGCCGATGGCGAGTTCCTGGTTCTGGTGGGCCCCTCCGGTTGTGGTAAGTCCACAACACTGCGCATGCTTGCCGGTCTGGAAGAGGTCAATGAGGGCAAGATTTTCATTGGAGATCGTGATGTGACCAATGTCTCGCCCAAGGATCGCGATATTGCGATGGTCTTCCAGAACTACGCCCTGTACCCGCATATGACGGTGCGCGAGAACATGGGCTTCGCGCTCAAGATTGCTGGTGTGGACAAGGACGAGATTGACCGTCGTGTCGAAGAAGCTGCGAAGACCCTGGATCTAACTCAGTTCCTGGATCGTAAGCCTAAGGCTCTATCCGGTGGTCAGCGTCAGCGTGTGGCAATGGGGCGTGCGATTGTGCGCAAGCCGCAGGTGTTCCTGATGGACGAGCCGTTGTCGAACCTGGACGCGAAGCTGCGTGTTCAAACCCGTACTCAGATTGCGGCCATGCAGCGTCGGATGGGTGTGACCACCATGTATGTCACCCACGACCAGACTGAGGCGCTGACCATGGGCGACCGCATCGCGGTCATTAACTTCGGTGTTCTGCAGCAGGTCGGTACCCCGCGGGAACTCTACGAAACCCCGGCAAACGAATTCGTCGCGGGCTTCATTGGTTCGCCTGCGATGAACCTGGGCACGTTCAACGTCTCTAATGGTTACGCCACGTTGGGCGAGGCCAAGATTAAGCTGCCGGAAGCCACACTTGCTGCAATCACGCCGGAGGATCAGAACCAGATTATCGTGGGCTTCCGTCCGGAGGCATTCGACCTGGTCGAGGGTCCGGGCGATGACGTCATTCCGGTGCAGGTTAACTTGGTCGAGGAGTTGGGCTCCGATGCATTCATGTATGGAGACCTCGTCGGTGGCGGAGCACTGAGCTCCGGATCTTCCTCTAACCCGGACGAAGAGGAACACGGTCAGGTGGTTATTCGTACCGCCCCGCGCACCGCGCCGAAGTTGGGCTCGGTAGTTTACGGCAAGATTCGTCCGGGCATGCTGCACCTGTTCTCGAAGTCGACTGGTATGCGCCTTCCGGCCTAAAATCTTTCGTTTAGATGAAATGAGTAGCTGGTAGGGCAGTGGGACAGTAAGACAGTTTTAGGAGCCACCGTGTCGGAAACTATGAAAATAGCCGCGACAACGGTGGCTTCAAAGCTTTTGCGCCTTCCTTGGCATATACCTCTGGAACAGTGGCCAGATGATTTGTTAGCCGCCTTGCCTCAGGGAATTTCGCGACACATTGTTCGATTCGTCAACTTAGATGACCGCGTCATTGCAGTGAAAGAAATTGGTGAGTTCACTGCTCATCATGAGTATCGAATGCTGCGTGACCTGGTCAGGCTCGGTGCTCCATCGGTTCGCCCGCTCGCGGTAATCACCGGCCGGAAGGATCCAGATGGCGAACCGTTAACTGCCGCACTCGTCACAGAACATCTCGAGTATTCGCTGCCGTATCGTGCAGTTTTTTCTCAACAGGTCACCCGCGAAACTGTGGTCCGCCTGATTGACTCGCTGGTAGTCCTGCTAGTTCGGTTACATCTCCTTGGTTTTTACTGGGGCGACGTGTCACTGTCGAACACATTGTTTCGTCGTGACGCAGACGCTTTCTCCGCCTACCTTGTCGACGCGGAAACGGGAGATTTGCAAGGCACACTCTCAGATTCCCGCAGGCTTTACGACGTTGACGTTGCCCATACCAACATCATCGGAGAGCTCATGGATCTGCAGGCCGGCGGATTCCTCGATCCTGAGTTGGACGTAATTGCGGTGGGTAGGCGCATTATTGAGCGTTATGAGGACTTGTGGCAAGAGCTGACGGGGGAAGAATCTATTGGTGTTGAGGAGCCTTGGCTTGTCGATGAGCGGATTCGCAGGCTCAACGACCTCGGTTTCGATGTTGGCGAGCTGAAAGTCACCAGTGATGGTGGCCGTGTTGTGTTCCGACCACGAGTGGTTGACGCAGGGCATCACCATCGGCAGTTAATGCGACTGACGGGGTTGGATGTTCAAGAACGGCAAGCGAGGCGGATGCTCAATAGTATGCAGACCTTTCGGTTGGCGGAAGGTCTTGAAGGGGTTCCGCTAGAGCAGGTTGCGCACCGATGGCTGCGTGAAGTTTTCGAGGCCACAATTCTGGCTGTGCCCGAGGGGCTGCGTGGAAGGCTGCAGGATGCGCAGGTTTTCCACGAGGTCTTGGAGCATCGCTGGTACATGGCAGAAAAACGCCGTGCGGATGTGCCGCTTCAAGAAGCGGTGCAGAGCTACGTGGATCGAGTGTTGCCCGGGCATCGCGACGAGTCCGTATATCTTCCCGCGAGCGATGAGGTCGAGTAGCTCTCTAGAAGCAGACTGTCGAGCGTACGATTATTTCAAAAGTGACAAGTAAACGACCCGCCAGAATATTATAAAAATATACATTCAGGCCAAACAGGGGTGCTTTTGGTGGTCGGGTGGTTGTCGGGTCTGCGTGTGATTGTCGCGGCCAGGTGCTTACTTTGGTGCCGGTAGGCGGCTCTGTTCAGCGAAAACAGCTCGAAAACAGCTCAAATTCTAGGTGTGCTTTCGAGAGCTTTTGCTATTTTTCTCCTTTGCATTTGTTCACAGCTGGCTGAAGGCCAACCTAAATTGGTTTTGGTCAAGTAAGATTTTGGTGAGACCGAATACCCGCGTGGGTGGCGTCGAAGTTCGCATGAAAGGCTACTTCTAGCCGCAGGGCGGGATAATCCAATTAGGCCACGGCTGCTGGCAAATATTCGTCCGAATTGCTCGGAGGATGCCATTGAAGTGGCCTTTCTTCTCAAGGGAGAAAACATAGTGAAGAACTTCAAGCGCCTTTCAGCTCTGTGTGCAGCAGGCCTGATGGCAACCGCTGGTTTGGTTGCGTGCTCGAGTGATGATGCGGTTGCAGATGGTGGTGTCTACTTCCTTAACTTCAAGCCGGAGCAGGATGCCGCATATCAGAAGATTGCGAAGGCATACACTGACAAGACTGGTGTCCAGGTCAAGGTCGTTACTGCAGCTTCGAATTCCTATGAGCAAACTCTGAAGGCCGAGATTGGTAAAAAGGACGCGCCAACACTGTTCCAAGTCAATGGTCCGGCGGGCCTGCGTACTTGGCAGGAATACATGGCAGACATGTCTGACACTGAGATCGCACAAAACCTCAACGAGGGCATCGAGCCGCTGAAGGGCGAGGACGGCAAGGTATACGGCGTCCCGTTTGCAGTCGAGGGGTTTGGCCTGATCTATAACGAAGAGATCATGGACAAGTACTTCGCGCTGCCCGATGCCAAGGCCAAGAGCATCGACGAGATTAAGGCCTTCGGAAAGCTGAAGGAAGTTGCTGAGGACATGCAGGCCAAGAAGGACAAGCTGGGGATTTCCGGCACCTTCGCTTCCACCTCGCTCGCATCCGGTGAGGATTGGCGCTGGCAGACACACTTGGCCAACGGACCGGTTCATTATGAATTCGAGGACCTTGGCACCAAGGAAACCGCTGATGTGAAGTTCAAGTACAACAAGGAGTTCAAGAACCTCTTTGATCTGTACCTGAATAACTCCACTGTCGAAAAGACTCTGGCCCCGTCGAAGGCTGTGTCCGACTCGATGGCGGAATTCGCCCAGGGCAAGGCCGCTATGGTTCAGAATGGCAACTGGGCATGGTCCCAGATCAACGATGTCTCCGGCAACGTGGTCAAGCAGGACAAGATTAAGTTCATGCCTATGTACATGGGCCTGAAGGACGAGGATAAGACCGGCATCTCGGTTGGTACTGAGAACTACCTGACGGTCAACTCCAAGGCTTCGGAGGCTTCCCAAAAGGCAACGAAGGACTTCGTCAATTGGCTGTTCAACACCGATGAGGGCAAGAAGTACGTCGTCGAGGATCTCGGATTCATCGCTCCGTTCCAGAACTTCACTGAAGCCGACACTCCGAATGACCCGCTAGCCAAGGAAGTGGCCGCAGCAATTGAGAACGAGGACCTGACCACCATCCCGTGGGACTTCCAGTACTTCCCGTCGCAGCAGTTCAAGGATGATTTTGGCGCAGCGCTGGCGCAGTACGCTTCCGGAAAGATGCCGTGGGACAAGGTTGTCGAGACTTTCGCCGACAGCTGGAATGCGGAATCTCCGAACAATTAAATACCAGCAAATCAATGGTGATCCATTCCATCGGTGAGTGTGAAGCGAAAGCTTCTCGCGCATGAACAACCGACGGAATGAGTTCATCCAATGGCAAGGCGGAGCTCGGGGCTCGGTGACCTGTTAAACCGGTCTCGAGGCACCAGGCTCCGCCTTTAGCTTTAGGAGCGGTGTTGTAGATGCAAGCAACATTGAAAAAGTATTTCCCAATTTTCGTGCTACCCACGCTGATTGCCTTTGCAATCGCGTTCTTGGTGCCGTTCGTTATCGGTTTCTTCCTATCATTTACTGACTTCACAACCATCACTAATGCGCAGTGGGTTGGTATCGAGAACTACCAGAAGGCCTTTAGTGAGCGCGAGGGCTTCGTCGCTTCCTTCGGATTTACTCTCATGGTGGTTGTTGTTTCCATCATTACTGTGAACTTGTTCGCGTTCTGGATCGCATGGATTCTGACGCGCAAGCTGAAGGGCACGAACTTCTTCCGCACAGTCTTCTTCATGCCGAACCTCATCGGTGGCATCGTGCTCGGTTACACCTGGCAGTCGATGATTAACGCAGTGCTGGCATCGTACGGTACGACAATCGTGTCCGACTGGAAGTTCGGTTACGCCGGTCTGATCATCCTCATCAACTGGCAGCTGGTCGGTTACATGATGATTATCTATATTGCCGGTTTGCAGAATGTCCCGCCGGAGCTCATCGAAGCTGCGGAGATTGATGGCGCTGGACGCTGGGAGATCCTGCGGCACGTTACTATCCCGATGGTCATGCCATCGATTACCATTTGCCTCTTCTTGACCCTGTCGAACACTTTCAAACTCTTCGATCAAAACTTGGCCCTGACCAATGGTGCGCCGGGTTCAGAGACAGAAATGGTTGCTCTGAACATCGTCAACACCATGTTCAACCGAATTGGTGTGGAGGGCGTTGGTCAAGCCAAGGCAGTAATATTCGTCGTCGTGGTCGTAGCGATCGCGATGCTGCAGCTGCGTGCTACTCGCAGCAAGGAAGTGGAGGCATAAATGTCTGTCGACGCTGCAATGACCACTGAAACGGCCACCAAGCTCCCAAAGACCAAGCCCGCTAAACAGGACGAGGCCAAGGTGGGAGGCGTATCTAAGGTCATCATCTACGCGATTCTGGTGTTTTTGACCGTCGTGTTCTTGGGGCCAATCGCGTTCATTATCTTCAACTCGTTCAAGTCCAAGTTCGCAATTTCAGATAACCCCTTCCAGCTGCCACTAGGTGACATGTGGGTCGGGTTCGAAAACTACGCCGTCGGCCTGATGAAGGAGGGCTTCGGCTGGGCGATCGTGTGGTCCTTTGTAATCACGATCCTCTCGGTTATTGCGATTGTGTTCTTCTCTGCGATGACGGCTTACTACATCACGCGAGTGAAGACGTGGTGGACCTCGCTGCTGTATTACCTGTTTGTGTTCTCGATGGTCATCCCGTTCCAGATGGTGATGTTCCCGACCGTCAAGATCGCCGACATGCTGCATTTGAACAACCCAATCGGCATCGTGGTTCTCTACTTGGGCTTTGGCTCCGGCCTGTCGGTCTTCATGTTTGCAGGCTTCATCAAGTCCATCCCGATTGACATCGAGGAAGCCGCGATGATTGATGGCGCATCTCCGATGCAGAACTACTTCCGCATCGTTTTGCCCATGCTCAAGCCGACTGCAGTGACAGTCGCCATTCTGAACGCAATGTGGGTATGGAACGACTACCTGCTGCCGTACCTGGTCATCGGCCTGTCCACTAAGTACAAGACCATCCCGGTTGTCGTGCAGAGCTTCGTTGGCTCCAACGGTAACCGTGACCTTGGCGCGATGATGGCAATGCTGGTGCTCGCAATCATTCCGATTGTGATTTTCTACGTCGCCACCCAGAAGCACATTATCGAGGGTGTTGCTGCGGGTGCCGTTAAGGGATAGCTGCCTAAGCGTTAGCGCATAGGACGCCAAGCACCGCGTTTTACGAAAGCGAAAGCCTCAACCGCGTAGGTTGAGGCTTTCGTCTGTTAATCAGCCTTTATTAGGATATGAACCCGTGGATAGATTTTTCAGCACCGATACAAAGTTCTACGCAGCCTGGTCGCTGTTAGCAGACCTTGTAATCATCAACCTGCTGATGATCGTCGCATCCATCCCGATAGTCACTGCAGGCGCCGCAACTCGCGCTGGAGTAGTAGTCGCTCGCGACATGGTCCGTGACGAAGGCTCAAGGCCCGTACGGCGCTTCTTGCGCGCACTGTTGGACAATTGGCGCACACCAACCGTGTGGTGGCTATTCACCTTGGTTCTCGCCAGTGGCATTGGCTATGAGTTTTACGTTATCTCCCGCGCGGACCTCGGCACTGTCGGCCTGATCTTCGCCGCAGGAGTTACCTCCGGGGCGCTAATACTGCTGGGAATTACCGCGTGGGTCTACTCGCTGTGCTCGCTTTCCGACGGTCACTCGTCGCTCCGCCGAACCCTGGCAACGGCCACCAGCATGACCGTCAAAAACCTGCCGCGGACTGCGCTCGCAGTATTGGCGCTTCTCATCGTGCCCGCGGCCATATTCTTTTTCCCGGCGAAAATCTACGCGATTGCTACCTATGTCTTCCTCATCGGGTACGCGTTGAGTTGGTACTTGGTGATGCTGGCGCTTGAGCCCGTTCTGCCAGACAATGCTGGGTAGGTTCTCCCGCTGGCCCCACTGGCACTGACTTAATCGGTGCCAGCTCGCACACCAGGCCGCTGACGACCCTTAGCCCGCGTACTCTTTCACAGGGGGAAAATCCTCCGCCTCGACCATCTCCAGCAGTTTTTCGCGACGTGCAAAAGCGGAGCATGCGCCGACCGCCTGTACAGCTGCTGCGCCTGCTGCGGTGGCCAGGGGGACGGCGTCGTAAAGCGAGGTGCCCTTAGCCAGTTCCGCGGTGAGCGTGCCGACGAACGCATCACCGGAGCCAGTGCCGTCGACAATCTTCTCCTCTGGCAGCTTGAGCGCGGGGTGCTCGTAGATTGTCGGCTCGTCGTCGAGACCGTCGGAGTGCTGTGCGAAGAGACAGCCGTGGTCGCCCCGGAGCATGACGACACTGGGGCAGTACTGCAGAAGCGCCTCGAGCTGTGCGCGGTAGTCGGTAGCGCGGATTCCTTCGGCGATGTCCAGGCGACGGATTGTTTCCCAGGCGCCCTTCATGTTGACGATCAGCGGATCTGCATGGTCAATCAGGGCAGGTGTAACGGTTACGACCGGATTGAGGTTCAGCACCAGTCGCGCGCTGTACATGGATGCGACGGACGCGATGGCCTCAGTTGCTTCCGGAAGGAGCTCGCCCTGCGCGAGCACGACATCCGCTGATGCGAACTCGTCGACGAAATCGGTGGGGTCGGTTAGCGCATCGGCACCGCGCTGGACAAAAATCACCGGGCGACCCTTGCGGTTCGTTGCGACGAAAGCGCTGCCGGTCGGCAAATCCCAGGACGTCTGAATGGAGTGGACATCTACGCCGTGTGCGTTGAGTTCCTCGACCACGAAATCCGCTGCGCGGTCCTCACCAACCGTACCGGCCATGATCGCACGGACGCCGTCATAAGCGATAGCAACGGCCTGGTTAGCGCCCTTGCCGCCCAGCATATTCGTGCCGTCATCAACGATGAGCGTGCCACCTTCTGCGGGGACACTATCGACCTGTACCAAGGTATCTAGGTGGATAGATCCACATACAACAACTGTTGGATTCTCATTCAGGTCAGGAATCGGCTGCATAAAAATAAAGGATAGTCGGGAATTCAAATCCGTGTTGGCGGCCCGAGTTTACAGCCGTCAGAGCCCGCGAATCGATGCCCTACAATCGATGGCTATGGCAAAACTGTACTTCCGCTACGGAACCATGAACAGCGGAAAATCCATCGAGGTCCTCCGCGTCGCCCACAACTACCGCGAGCGCGATATGCGGCCGTTGATCGCCAAGCCGGCCGTGGATACTTTGGCTGACGGCGACGTGCACTCCCGCATCGGAATCGCGGAACGCGCGCACCTCATCCACGATGGCGATGACCTCTCCTCGCTTGCCGACGGCTACGATTGTCTAATCATCGATGAGGCACAGTTTCTTACCCCTGACCAGGTCGATCAGTTGCTGGGAATTACCCTTCGCGGTACTCCGGTGCTCTGCTACGGTCTGCGTACCGACTTTCGCACGCATGCCTTCCCAGGCTCCCAGCGCTTGCTCGAAGTTGCCCACACCATTGAGGAAATCAAGACAATTTGCACCTGTGGGCAGAAGGCCATCTTTACTGCACGGTTGAATCCGGACGGCAGCATTATCCTCGACGGCGAAACCGTGGAAATTGAGGCACTCGAAGCGCCGAAGTACATCTCCCTATGCGCCAGCTGCTACAACCGGATGTCGGGTAAATGGGCGTGAGTAGAGCCCAGAGTTTTTAGTGCCCCCACCAGGGCTCGAACCTGGGACAAAAGGATTATGAGTCCTCTGCTCTAACCGACTGAGCTATAGGGGCAAGGATTGGGCATTGTGAAGTGACAATTAAGCACTATGAACCAGTGTCCAAAACCTCATAGCATCATAGCAATCTGCCACCGTGCGGTGATAAAAGCCCTATACCCAGCGGGTTCGGCTGCCATTGCGTGGGTTCAATGAAGCTAAGTGTTTCCGTGTCGACGAAGGTAATCCCCGTTCTCAACGAAGCTGATCTTTCCGCAAAGTTACGACTTTCGGTTGATGAATCAGCCCTAGGACACTTCTAGCATTAATCCTATGAGTACAAAACCTTCCTTGAGCAGCGCCGACGTCTCAGTCGACGCACAAACCGGTGCCACAGCGAAAGCGAAGGGCACCCCCGTCATGGCAATCGCCAACGAGGATCAGATTGCTGAGTTCGGGGCCTCGCCACAGCGGTGGTGGGGGTTGCTCGTGCTCGCGGTTGGCCTCGGCATGATTGTCCTGGACGGCACCATCGTTGGTGTTTCATTGCCGACCATCATTTCGGAGCTGGGCCTTGACATCGTGGGCGCGCAGTGGATTACCACGATCTACTCGGTCGTTTTCGCCGCACTACTCCTGACCTCTGGCCGCGCTGGCGACCGCTTCGGCCGTCGAACGCTTTTTCTCGTCGGTCTGGTCATCTTCACGGTCGGCTCCGTCGTGGCCGCACTTTCCACAGCCTTGGCGCCACTGGTCATTGCCCGCGTCATCCAAGGCATTGGTGGCGCGTGCATTCTGCCATCAACACTGTCCAGCGTGAACGCACTATTCCGTGATAAAGATCGTGCCACCGCATTCGGCATCTGGGGTGCGGTCATGTCTGGTGCTGCAGCAGTCGGCCCACTCCTGGGTGGCGTGCTTACGCAGTTTGCTGGTTGGGAAGCTATCTTCTGGGTCAACGTGCCCATCGCCGTCGTGCTTTTCGTCCTTGCGCTGCGCTGGGTGCCGAACACCGCAGGCGATACCAATGGCGCGGGTCGCTTCGATGTCCTTGGCCTGGTGTTGTCTGGAATTGGCTTTGGTGCCGTGGTCTTCGGCATCATTCAAGGCGCCAAGATAGGGTTTGCTTTTCCCTCCGCACCCGTCGTCACGCTCTTAGTTGGTGCGGTGGTGCTTGTCGCTTTCGTGCTGTGGGAAAACAGTCGTCGGAAGAACGCGGATCCTGCGCTGTTGGACGTGTCGATGTTCTCCTACGCCACGTTCAGCTGGGGGAATACCACGGCGATGCTTGTCGCGGTGGGTGAGTTCGCGCTGGTCTTCGTGCTGCCGCTCTACCTGGTGTCGGCGATTGGCTTATCGACGATCGCAACCGGCCTGGTCCTGGCAGCAATGGCTCTCGGTGCGTTCTTCGCAGGTGCCATGGCGCGTCATCTGGCAGCTCGGATTACCCCGGCCGGTGTGGTGATTGTGGGCCTTGGTCTCGAGGTCTTTGGTTCGCTGCAGTTGGCGGCCGAAGAGCGCGTTGACCTGCCGCTGTGGCTGGTTGTGTTTGCATTGATTGTCTACGGTCTGGGTCTTGGTCTGGCATCGGCGCAGCTGACCTCGTTGGTGCTTGGTGATATTCCGGTGCGGCTGTCGGGGCAGGCATCGGCAACGCAGTCGACGATTCGGCAGATTGGTTCGGCGCTCGGTGCTGCGCTCGGTGGTATGGCGCTGACGATTGGGCTGGATCGTGAGATCGCGAAGCTGTCGCCGGGCCTGGAGCAGATGGGGCAGGGGCTGAAGGATTCCGCTGGCTCGATGCTGATTGGTCTGCGTGCGCAGGGTGCTCCCGACGGTGTGTTGGTGCCGCTGACAAATGCGTTTGCACATGCCACGCAGTTTGCGCTGTATTCCGCTGTCGGCGCGTTGACTATTGGCTTCCTCTGCTCGCTGAAGGTACTGCAGTTGCGCAGGCAGGCTGAGAAATCGAATTAGCGATGTGGAATATTCGGGTGAGGGGCCGTGTTGGAAATTGGTGTCACAACATCAATCGTGGCAGTCTTATCGTTTGTCTCTTAACCGGACTTGCTAGATAGAAATGACCAACATGAAAATGCTCACAAAGCGGCGTTGGCTCGATTACGGCCGAATCTCCACTTCCTCCTGTCGCTAAACACTTCGGAGCTTCCGCCTCGCTGCGCCTGTCTCTTCGAGGCTGAGCTCAGCGGCCTCGGATCCCGTCGCGCGCATTTGTCAGACGGCATAAGGCGCGGCACAAGTGTTTTCAGAGAAAGAAATATCCAGGAGGAAAAGTGAATAAATTTAAATGGGCGACCGGCTTCGGTGCCCAAGTTGTCTATGGCCTGATTATTGGTCTCATTTTGGGCTTCATGGCCCGCAGTACTGGCGATGACTCCTCGTTGCGCACAGCGCTCGACGAGGTCGGCAGTACCTACGTCACGCTGTTGAAGCTGCTCATCCCACCGCTGGTGGTCACCGCAGTCGTAGTGTCGATTGCCAACCTGCGTCAGGTCGCAGGTGCAGCCAAGCTGGCTGTTTCGACGCTGATTTGGTTTGCCATTACATCCTTTGTATCGGTGGTTATCGCCATCGTGCTGGGCTTGGTCATCAAGCCAGGCGTTAACTCTGGCGTGGATGCCTCGGCAGCTCAGGAGCCGAGTTCCGTGGGCTCCTGGTGGGGATTCCTGCAGAGCATCGTCCCGCAGAACTTCCTCGGCCTTGGCGTGAAGATCAGCGAATCTGACGGTGCTGTATCCGGCTCGCTGAACTTCAACGTCCTGCAGCTGCTGGTCATCGCGATTGTCTTCGGTGTCGCCGCAGTGAAGGTTGGCCCGAAGGCTGAGCCATTCATCGAGTTTTCCGGCTCTCTTTTGACCATCGTGCAGAAGGTCCTGTGGTGGGTCATCCGTCTGGCACCAATTGGTACCGCAGCCCTCATCGGCCACGCCGTCGCTGAGTATGGCTGGGAAGCGCTCGGCAGCCTGGGCAAGTTCGCCATTGCCATCTACATTGGTCTGTTCCTGGTCATCGCAGTTGTGTACCCAGTTGTGCTGAAGATTCATGGCATTAGCCCAATCGACTTCTTCCGTCGCGTCTGGCCAGTGACCTCGCTCGGCTTCTTCACCCGTTCGTCTATGGGCGTCATGCCGGTCACTGAGCGCGTTGTCTCCCGTCGTCTGGCAGTACCGGATGAGTACGCCTCCTTCGCCGTACCGCTGGGCGCCACCACGAAGATGGATGGTTGCGCCGCCATTTACCCGGCTATCGCGGCTATCTTCGTCTCGCAGTTCTACGGTGTGCCGTTGGACTTCACGGACTACCTGCTCATCATCTTCGTCTCCGTCATCGGTTCGGCTGCAACTGCTGGCACCACCGGCGCTACCGTCATGCTGACCCTGACCCTGTCGACCCTTGGCCTGCCACTTGCCGGTGTCGGCCTCCTGCTGGCTGTCGAGCCGATCGTGGATATGGGCCGCACTGCGGTGAACGTTACCGGTCAGGCCGTGGTCCCGTTGGTCGTCGCAAAGCGTGCGGGAATCTGGGATAAGGACGAGTGGGACGCCAGCGCCAACGCCGACCTGTCGCCAGCCGACGAGTCGGACGACGAGTCTGCAGACGCGCCTGCTGAGAAGTCCGATTCCGCCGAAAAATCCGAGTCCGCCACGCTTGCGTAGTCTTGAGGACATGACTTCTTGGAAGCCCTCTGTTCTTGCGCAAGTTGATCAGTGGCCAGTTGACACGGTCGCGGCTGCCGTGCGTGCCGACGATGGCAGTTGGCATACCCACGGTGATAGCGGTCGCGTTTTTGAGCTCGCTAGCGTGACCAAGTTACTGGCCGCTGTGGGCATGCTTGTGGCCGTCGAGGAGGGCGCGGTGGAGCTCGACCAAGAGCTCACGCCACCCGGTCACGGCGCGACTGTGCGTCACCTTCTGGCGCACGCCGGCGGGGTGAGGTTTGCCAGCCGTGAGCTGGAAAAAGAACCAGGGGAGCGGCGCATTTACTCCTCCGCGGGCTTTGAAATCATCGCCGATGCCATCGCTGCGGAGGCAGACATGCCGTTTAGTGAATACCTGCGCCAGGCCGTGTTTGAGCCGCTGGGGATGTCAGATTCCGTGCTGGATGGCTCGGCAGGGCATGGCGCGCGTAGCAGTGTCGCTAATCTCATGGTCTTCGTCGATGAGATCTTCACCCCGACTTTCCTGCACCCAGGTACCGTCTCCGAAGCGTTGACCGTGCAGTTCCCGGGCCTGAATGGTGTCGTGCCGGGCTATGGAATGCAACGTCCGGCCGATTGGGGCCTGGGCTTTGAGATTTTCGGGCACCCCGATTCCAAGCAGGGGCTGTGGTTTGGCGCCTCGATGCCCAAGGATGTCGCAGGCCACTTCGGGCAGGCGGGCACGTTCCTGTGGCTTCATCGTCCAACCGGGCGGGCGGCAATCGCCTTGACCGACCGAGCTTTCGGCGAATGGGCCAAGCCGCTGTGGACTGACTTCAACGACGAACTATGGCGTGAACTGGAAGAACACGCTAAAGGTTAAGGGGATATGAGCTAAGTCGGCGTCGGCTGCGGCGCCGATTTTTCGTCTCAGCGCTAAATCACATCTGGGGGATTAAGGACAACTTGAGGGTTGCCAGCAGCCGTCTCGGAAATAACAATCATAAACACGTGCAACGCAAACCTCAGAAGTGTTGTTTTACCGCAGTGCTTTTTCTGCAGTGTGGCAAGTGTCGTTGGATGAGTTCGTAGGGGAAGACGAATCTCGTCTTACACCAATTGACCGCAACTTTTCCGAGGACCTTCGTCTATGCGCACCCAACTTTCAGGCGTCCTGTGGATTCACAGCATGCCAGGGCCGCTGCAACCACACATCACGTGGGCGCTGGCCCGACTCAGCATGCCCGATGGCACTAAGCCAGGCCGGGATATTTGGCGTGCGACCGACCAGGATGCCACTTTGTGCGCCGAGGTGCCTTTCACTGCAAGTGCTGACACCATCGCCACACTGGTGGACAACCTGGCTAGGTGGCCGCGCCTCTATTTCGAGCTGGCGCAAGACCCAGCCGTGGATGATGACGGCTACGCCATCGATGGCATGCGCTACTGTCATACCCCGCAGCTGGGGACTTTCGCCGGACAGACCGATGCCGCCGGAAACATCGTGGTCAACGAAGATGCGCTGCGTTCCATCATGGCACGCGGCGGCGACATCGAAGGAACCCTCGACGCGGCCATCGGCGGGCCGTGGGACCGCGTGCTAGAGCCGATGCGCATGATGACGGCAGGCTACGCCCCCGAAGAGTGCTTTACGACGTCCACCCCTGCCGGACCCGACAGTGCCAGCGGCAACTCGACCGCTGGCAACGCAGACCTCGGTGGGGTAGAGGCAGCTAACGTGCTGCAGCTCTACCCGCGCCGGGCGGCGATGTAGTCAACTACATCGCCAAGGGTCTTAAACGAGGAAATGTCCTCGTCCTCAATGCGGACTCCCAGCTCTTCCTCACAGCGGACAGCCAACTCTACGACGCTCAAGCGGTCAAAGCCGTAGTCGGTCAGCGAAGTGGAGAGCTCTAGGGACTCCACCTCGTCGTTAGCCATCTTTTTGACGATTGCCGCGACCTCGCCGTGAAGACCTGCGGGCAGGTCAGCGTCGGCGGAACCCTTCTTCGAGCCCGCGTTCGCTGCATTGGGTGAGGCATCGTCAGCGTCACCGGCGCCGGTGACCTGTGTGCCCAGTAGGGCGCTGAGCTGATCTCCAAGGCTAGAGGTCATTATTCAGCGTCCTGAGTGGTTGCGGTTGGATCGGTAATCTGCAGCTCTTCAGCTGCTTCCTGGGCGACACTCTTGTCGAGCTTGCCAGCGCGTGCCAGTGCGGCCAGGGCCGCAACAGCGACTGACTCGCCGTCGGAGTTGAAGTAGCGGCGAGCGGCCGGACGGGTATCCGAGAAGCCGTAGCCATCGGTGCCGAGGACGGTGTAGTCACCTGGAACCCACTTGCGAATCTGCTCCGGGACCGCACGCTGGAAGTCAGTCACTGCGATGAATGGCCCATCGGTGTCGGACAGCTGGCGGGTTACGAAGGCGGCTTCGACCTCTTCAGCCGGGTTGTGCAGACGCTCAGTGTCACGCTCGTGTCCATCGCGAGCCAGCTCATTCCACGAAGTCACCGAGTAAATCGAGGAAGCCACACCGTAGTCTTCCAGGATGTCCGCGGCGCGCAGCGCCTCCTGCATGCCAATGCCGGAAGCCAGCAGGTTGACATGCTTGTCGCCCTCAGCCTTGCGGAAGCGGTAGATACCGCCAAGCAGCCCTTCGACATCGAGGTCTTCCGGGACAGCCGGCTGCGAAGTCGGCTCATTGTAGATAGTCAGGTAGTAAATGACATCTTCGCCGCGCTCCGGACCATACATGCGGTCGATACCGTCGCAGACGATGTAAGCAATCTCGTAGCCGAATGCTGGGTCGTAGGAGACCACGGACGGGTTCGTAGCTGCCAGCAGCTGGGAGTGACCGTCCATGTGCTGCAGGCCTTCACCTGTCAGCGTCGTGCGACCGGCGGTAGCGCCGAGTAGGAAGCCGCGGGACATTTGGTCACCGGCAGCCCAGATGGAGTCAGCCGTGCGCTGGAAACCGAACATCGAGTAGAAGATGTAGAGCGGAATCATGGCCACGCCATGGGTGGCGTACGCCGAGCCGACAGCGGTAAACGACCCCACAGAGCCCGCCTCGGAAATGCCCTCGTGCAGAATCTGACCGTCCTTCGCTTCCTTGTAGGACAGCATCAGTTCATGGTCGACCGGAGTGTAGTTCTGGCCGTGCGGGTTGTAGATCTTCAGCGTCGGGAACCAGGAGTCCATGCCGAAGGTGCGGGCCTCATCAGGGATGATAGGCACGAAGCGGTCCTTGAGATCCTTATCGCGCATCAGGTCCCTGAAAACACGCACCGTCGCCATAGTGGTGGCAACCTTTTGCTTACCTGATCCCTTGAGGAGGTTTTTCAGGGTTTCCGGCTTTGGCGTTGTCAGTGGTTCGTAGCTAGTGCGACGCTCCGGCACGAAACCGCCGAGTTCTTTGCGGCGCTCCAGCATGTACTGCACTTCCTCGGACTCTGGGCCCGGGTTGTAGTACGGCGGCAGGTAGGGATCCTTCTCCAGCTCCTCGTCGGAGATCGGAATGCGCTGGTTATCGCGGAAAAGCTTCAGATCATCGAGCGTCAGCTTCTTCATCTGGTGGGTCGCGTTGCGGCCCTCGAAGTTATGGCCGAGGCCATAGCCCTTAACCGTGTGCGCCAGAATGACGGTCGGCTGGTCCTTGGTCTCCAAGGCCTTCTTGTAGGCAGCGTAAATCTTGCGGTAGTCGTGGCCACCGCGACGGAGGTTCCAAATCTCCTCGTCGGTCATGTCCTCGACCAGCTTGGCAGTGCGCGGGTCACGGCCGAAGAAGTGCTCGCGCACCCAAGCGCCGTCGTTAGCCTTCAGCGTCTGGTAATCGCCATCGCAGAACTTATTCATCAGGTCGACTAGTGCGCCGTCCTTGTCCTTAGCGAAGAGCTCGTCCCACTCGCGGCCCCAAACGACCTTGATGACATTCCAACCAGCGCCGCGGAAGAACGACTCCAGCTCCTGGATGATGCTGGTGTTGCCGCGCACCGGACCGTCGAGGCGTTGCAGGTTACAGTTAATGACGAATGTCAGGTTATCCAGGTTGTTCAGCGCCGCATGCTGAATGGCGCCACGAGATTCCGGCTCGTCCATTTCGCCGTCACCGAGGAAGGCCCAAACGTGCTGCTGTGAGGTGTCCTTGATGCCGCGGTCATGCAGGTAGCGGTTGAAGCGTGCCTGGTAGATGGCGTTGAGCGGACCAAGGCCCATGGACACCGTCGGGAACTCCCAGAATTCTGGCATGCCATGCGGGTGCGGGTAGGAGGGAAGGCCATTGCCCTCGCCGAGGGAGACTTCCTGACGGAAACCGTCGAGGTCCTCTTCGGTCAGACGCCCCTCTAGGAATGCGCGGGCGTACATACCCGGCGAAGCGTGGCCCTGGAAGAAGACGTGGTCACCGCCGCCTGGGTGGTCTTTGCCGCGGAAGAAGTGGTTAAAGCCGACCTCGTAAAGCGGTGCGGCGCCCGCATAGGTGGAGATATGTCCGCCCACGCCGATACCCGGACGCTGTGCGCGATGGACCATAATTGCCGCATTCCAGCGAATCCACTTGCGGTAGCGGCGCTCAATGTCCTCATCGCCTGGGAATTCTGGCTCCATCTCAGTTGGGATGGTGTTGACGAGGTCTGTCGAGGTCAGCGGCGGTAGAGCCACGCGCTTTGCCGTGGCACGTTCCAGCAGGCGCAGCATGAGGAAACGTGCGCGCTCCGGACCTGCCTCTTCTAACAGTCCGTCGAGAGACTCAAGCCACTCCTTGGTCTCTTCAGGATCTGCATCCGTGAGATAGGAGGCGACCCCATCACGGATAAGGGCAAAGTTTGACTCATCAGAGTGGGCTTGTGGCGTACCCGACGAGGTATCGGACATTGTGAGCTCCTTTCAGTCCCTGAAGGAAAGGCAAAGGTTATTTTTCTCCACTCTACGTCTGAATCGTTTGTTGTGCCCCTAGCCGTTTCTTGCACACGCTTTCACCGAACAATCCGGTCGGCTTTACGACGAACATTGCGAAGAACACTGCGAAAACTGCACCTTTTTGGGGAAATTCTTATTTTGCAGCTGTGAAAAATGTATTTGAGCGGTAAAATTTCTCCACATAGTTCGAAAAATCGAGCTGAATATTTTTTCTAGAGGAGGAAAAGGGAAGTGGTCAACGCCACAGGCGCTGCTCATGAATATGCGAGCAGGCTCGGCATCAAGGAAGGTCAGCTAGTCCAGGAGGTTGGCTGGGATACGGACTGTGACTCAGCAATCAGTGAGTCGGTCGAGAATTTCCTGGATGCAGACCTGCTCGACGAAGACACGGATGAGGTTGTCGACGTCGTATTGCTGTGGTGGCGTGAAGAAGACGGCGACTTGGTCGATGGTCTTGTGGATGCTTCCCGCCCTTTGGAGGATGAAGGCCGCGTTTGGTTGCTCACGCCGGGTGCTGGTCAGCCGGGTGCCATTGATCCTGGTGTGATTGACGAGTCCGCACAGCTGGCAGGTTTCTCCAACACCTCGGCGCTTCGTCTGGGGGATTGGCAGGGCAATTGCCTGGTGCAGCGCTCTAGCTAGCCGGCTTTCGCTGTCCCGTTTGAATCGGCTACTAGCCGAGCTATTGAAATAATCTGCATAAACGCTGTGTGTAGTGCGCAATTGGCAATCTATGTTTGCCGTGTGTTAAAGTTTCGCAGCAGCGCGGCGATAGCTCAGCGGTAGAGCTCTGGTTTTACACACCAGCGGTCGGGGGTTCGAAACCCTCTCGCCGCACAGACATAATCCGCCCGGATTCTTGTAATGGAGAATCCGGGTGGATTTTTGTTTGTGCTAAACTCCCGGTCTGTGCGTTTTACAAAATCGCTAGTAACCATCATTGTTGCCGGATCTCTACTTGCGGGCCCACAGGCCTACGCAATTGGAGGAGACGGTAAACCAGTAATCGACGCTGCCACCTGTAAGGCAATGGTCAAAGCCGCAAATGCAGGCGAGCCGGTGGAGGATCCATCGATTCTCCATCTCTCCGACAAGATGCCTTCCTACCTTGCCGACGGCACCCTGGACTACGTTGTTGCTCCAGACTTTCCGTACCGCGCGCAGCTGGACGCTGCTGCCCAAGAGTGGAATGAAAAGCTCGGTGGCAAGGTCGTGCTCCGGGAAGTGACCAAAGACAAAGCTGATTCGGATACCGTGAGCGTTCGCTACGTGCCTAAGCCGAACTCGCACGTTTTGGCTTCTGCATCGGAAATTAGTAAAGAAATGACGGTTTTCGTTACTTCCACACTCTATCCTGATGCAATTCGCAGCACGCTTGCACACGAGTTTGGGCACCTACTCGGTATCCGGCACACCTGTGATTACACCTTGATGGCTGCATCTTCGCACCGTCATCCGGCAGCACATGTCACTCCGCTCGATGTCGTAGCCGTTCTGCAGGGACAGTTCGATTAAATTGCGTATAAAAGCCAGAAGTCGACGCCTCTGGCGACGCGGTGCAGCCATCGCTGCGGGATATGCGCTTGACCGCATTTTCGCAGATCCCACCAATCACCATCCGGTGGCAATCTACGGGCAGGCCGTCAGCAAACTTGAGCGCCGAATTTATGCCGATTCCAAGGCGCGCGGTGTAGCTTTCACCACAATCGCAGTGGCCGCACCGGTAGTGCTTACCGCCGCAGTCAGTACAGTCGCCCCGACCCTCGCACTGACTGCCACCACGTGGGCATCGCTCGGCGGCACTACCCTCCGCCGCACGGGCGAACGTATGGCCGACCGACTTTCCGCCGGAGATATCGATGCTGCCCGAGAGCTTGTGCCGTGGCTGTGCTCGCGTGATCCAGAGGCGCTCGACGCTGATGGGATCGCCCGAGCCACCGTCGAATCGCTCGCCGAAAATACCTCCGACGCAGTCACCGGCACACTCATGTGGGGAGCCATTGCAGGAGCTCCTGGTGTGGTTGCTCATCGAGCGGTCAATACCCTTGACGCGATGGTCGGATACCGCAATGACCGCTATCGCCAGTTCGGGTGGGCCAGTGCACGGCTTGACGACGTCGCCGGGTTCCTCCCCGCCAGGCTCACAGCTGTCGCAACTGTGGTTGCGGGCCCGAATCGTCGTCAAGCATTGGCAGCGTGGCAACGAGATGCCAGCAACCATCCAAGTCCAAACGCGGGCGTTGTGGAGGCGAGTGCGGCCGGCGCGCTGGGGCTGCAGCTGGGTGGTAAGACGGTGTATCTCAGCGGTGTGGAGATGCGCCCAGTGCTGGGCGGTGGCCGGGCGCCTGCGGTGGCGGATGTTCGGCGTGCAGCTGAGCTGAGCAAGCGAGTGCAAAATATTGTTGCGCTCAGCTGTGCGGGAGCTGTGGTTGTGGCCGGATGCGTCCGGCACGCGAAGGCGCGAGCTGCGAGCTAGAAGCGTTCGTCGTATCGGTTGTCGCGGTAACCTGCGGCGCGGTGGCCAGTGTTGCCGTAGCGTTGCGCCATGCGCTGGCGGTGCAGCTCGGCGGCGCGATCCTCTTCGGACTTAGCCTGCGGAGGAGTGGGAGTGGTGGCATCGTCCGATTCGGGTGTTGCGTCCTCAGAGTCATCAGCGTCATCTACTGGTTCCGCGGCTTCGGCATCGCGGAGGTTCTTAGCCATCTCCTCTTGCTCCGCGCGGTCTCGTCTGCGCTCGACGATTTCAGCACGAATGAACCAGACGACGGCCAGCGGCACGAGAGCGCCGAAGAAAATCCACTGAATGCCGTAGGAGAGGTAGGGGCCGGACTCCAGAGTGGGCAGTGGAATGGCCTCGATGACGGCATCGGATTTGTCCGAGAGCTGAAGCCAATCGGGGTTGAGTTCGGTGTCGACTAGCTCGGACACTTCCTTGGTGTTGATTCCGTAGACCTGCGGCGGGGTGCCGGGGATTGGGGCGGTCTCGGCGGGAATCTCGTTTCGGCGGGTAAAGGCCGAGATAGTCAAGGTGCCCTTCGGGGCTGGCTCAACATTGGGGGTGCTGGAGTCTGTCGGGCGTACAAAGCCGCGGTTGACCAGGTAGTTTTCGCCATTGTTAGCGACGAAGACATCGAGTACCTGGACGGCGGGGGCTCCATTGACCGGGCGGTTACGCAATAGCACGCGGGTATCCGGTAGGAAGGACCCGGTGGCGGTAACGCGACGCCATTCGTTGCCCTCGACGAACCCTTTGCCCTTGGGCATTAGCTCATTGACATCTACGGGGTCGAGCTCGAATGAGTGCTCAAGCTGCTGATTGCGATGCTGCGTCGCGGTGTTCTTACCCAACTGCCACGGAGCCAGAACAGTAAATGCGAGATAGGAAAACGCAATGGCGACAATGGCAGTGAGAACCCATCCAGGGGTCAGAAACTGGCGCACATTCTTAAACACATTCATTGAGCTTACCCGGTGGTGTGGATGGCACTAGAGCGGCAGGTGATTGGCGGTGCGGAGATTGAGTGAACTTCGGGTAAAGTTATTTGAGCGTATTTGACGGGGAATCTACCCGGGGATAGATGGAAAGAGAGGTGTCGTGGTGGGCACGCAAACAGCGAAATCTTCGCCTTCACGCCGCTTCAGCACAGTCTCGCGCCAGTTCATCAAGTTCGGCCTGGTCGGCGGCACAGGTGTGGTTGTCAACCTGATTGTCGTGATTATTGCCCGCAAGTTGGGCCTCAGTCTGGGCACCAATGAGCACGACGTGTTTATGAACTTGTTCGGAACGCGGTGGAATATCCGTTACTCCCACGTCTATGCAACTCTGGCGTTTGTCGTGGCTAACATCTGGAACTTCCAGCTCAACCGGTCCTGGACCTTCCGAACTGACAATCGCCCGAACTGGTTTAGACAGTTCTTCCCGTTTTTATTTGCAGGTATCTCAGCACTGATTGTGAACCTGGTTGTCATCACGCTGCTGACTAACCCCACCTCGCCACTGGCACTGCCGGTGGATATTTTCGACGACTCCACCGGCTTTAGAAACCGCCTCTACTGGGCAAACCTCATCGGCGTCATCTTGGGTACGCCCGCTAACTTCATCTTGAATAAGATTTGGGCGTTTCGAAACCGGGGCAATGCCAGCAAAACAAAAGAAAAGGTTGTTTTGAAACCTTAACGCTCAGAGGCCAGCGCCAGAGTCTCACGCAACCATGCGATGATTCCCGGCGTCGCGGCCTCAATTTCGTTTCGAGTGCGGACGAATCCCTCCGGACCTCCGTAGTAAGGATCAGCCACGACGGCCCCCTTCGGGGATGCCGGGTCGAAGGAACGCATCAGGCGAATCTTCTCTTTTGGCACGCCAGCGTGGAGTAGACCATTGATGTGCGATTCATCCATGGCGATGAAAAGCGTTGCATCCATGTGCTCATCGCCCAGCTGTGCCGCGGTGTGGTTCGGATCGTAGCCAGCATTTTCCAGCTCGGCTTGCGCTCGCTCGTCGGCGGGTTCGCCGACATGCCAGCCGCCGATTCCGCAGGAGGCGAGCAGGACATCGTCGGCAAGCGCATTGGCTTCAACCGCGTCACGGACGATGATTTCAGCCATGGGGGAGCGGCAGATATTTCCGGAGCAGACAAACACGACGTACACGGACTCAGTACGATGCGACGAGTTCATAAGCATAATAGGCAAAACCAAACTTCTCGGAAAATAAAAATAGGATTGTCACTAATCGTTGACGAGTCTTAAAGATACAACATTTCCCGCACAACACGATTCAGGTCCCCAGGCGACGACGCCACCGCCGCTGCCGATGCCCACTCAGATTCCGAGCCGTAGCCCCATTTAACAGCGATGGCGGGGATGCCGAACTGTGCGGCGCCCTCAAAATCATGGATGCGATCGCCAACCATTACGACCGAACCGTGCGGACGCACTGCTTCATCGGTTTCAATGCCCAACTCCTTGAGCGTGTACTCAATGACCTCGGTCTTTGTCTGTCGTGAGCCGTCGTCGCTGGCGGCGCCGATGAAGTCAAAGGCGTCGAGAAGCCCGAAATTGTCCAAGGTTTTACGGGCGAAGTAGTCGCCCTTGGAAGTCGCAGTGGCTAGTTGGACACCAGCTGCCCGCCAATCGCGCAGGAGCTCCGGCCAGCCGGGGAACATCTCGGCACGCTGCCAAGCACCGGCGTGTTGATGCTCCATGTACACAGCGAAGGCTCGGTCGACTTGTTCGTCGGAAAGCCCGAGGGATGCGAGTGTCTCCACCATTGGCGGGCCTGGGATCGTGTTGATAAAGCTCTCGGGCGGAAGTGGGTGGTCAATTGCCTCCAACGCAAGGCGGAATCCATGTGCGATTGCGGGGAGAGAATCGGCGATGGTGCCGTCGACATCAATAAGGACAGTGGGACGATGGCCAGTGGACATATTGTTCATCCTAAAAGGTCATTAGGCTGGATGGCATGTTAGACGACCCGCTGCGCTATCACGGCGATCAGGCCGCCCATGGCGCTGACCTGGACTTTGCCGTCAATGTTCACGGCACCACACCGCAGTGGCTGCAGGACTCGCTTGCCACGTCCCTTGGAGAACTTGCCGCGTATCCGTCTGCGCAGCTCGATGCCGACGTCCGCGCCGCCATCGCCGCCAATCACAATCGCAGCGCCGACGAGGTTCTGCTTCTTCACGGCGTCGCCGAGGGCTTTTCGCTCTTGCCGCACCTGGGCTTGCCCGCCACCATCGTCCAGCCGCAGTTCACCGAACCTGAAGCCGCGTTCCGCGCCGCGGGAGTCGGGGTGGATTCGCTGGTACTACCGTCGCCGTACACGCTCACGCCTACGCTTGCCGACGTCCACGAGAACGCCTCCTCCCCGCATTCCCAGCAGCTTGACGGTCGGATGGTCATCATCGGCAATCCGACTAACCCCACCGGTGTTGCTCATTCAGCGGATGACCTGCGGGGGCTCGCCAGCCGTTGTGGGATCTTGGTCGTGGATGAGGCATTTATGGACATCGCCGATGGTGAGATTATTCGGCGGTGCTCGCTAGCTGATTGCAGGCCGGGGGAAGCGAACAGTATCCCCGATAATGTCATCGTTTTCCGCAGCATGACTAAGACCTGGGCAATCGCAGGCCTGCGCTGTGGTTACGCGCTGGGAACCCCTGAGCTCCTGGCGCAGTTGGGGCGACTACGTCCGCACTGGCCACTGGGCACGCTGCAACTTACCGCTATGGCGGCAATCGCGCGTCGCGAGGCAGAGCTGTTGCCACAAATCCGCGCTGAGATTGGTCAGCAGCGCGAGGCTATGACACAGCTGTTAGTAGCCGCCGGCTGGCAGGTGTTGGATTCCAAGGCTCCCTTTGTGCTGGCACGCCCGGGGGTTGCCCTGAGCACGCATGATGGTCCGGGCGCTGCGGAGGTTGACGTCGTCAAGCACGAGCGCCTGAGACAGCGGCTCGCTGCGCGCGGAGTAGCCGTGCGGCGTTGCGACACCTTCGCCGGTTTGGACGGTTCGTGGTGGCGGCTGGCTGTGCGGGACGAGACGAGTGTGCGGCGGCTTATTGCGGAAGTAGCGGATTTGCTGTCGCAGAACTGATGGGGCGGGGCAGAGTTCACTACGCTGGAAGAGAAGCTGGAGAGAAATGCATGTTGAAGGGATGGATGTATGACGGACTCTGCGCAGACCCGTGCCGAGGGCAATAACACGGTGGTGACCGTTGCCGACGTGCGTGCGGCGATGGACGCGGCCTACCCGCCGGCACTGGCGGAGAGCTGGGATAAAGTTGGCCTGATCTGCGGTGACCCGCAGGATGAGGTGCGTCGCATCGCGTTGGCGCTGGACTGCACTGACGAGGTTGCAGATCGCGCGATTGCCTCCGGTGCTCAGATGCTCGTTGTGCACCATCCGCTGCTTCTGCGTGGTGTGAATTCCGTGGCGGCGGATACACCGAAGGGTCGGATTATTCATAAGCTGATTCGGGCAGGTGTGGCTCTCTTTGCAGCGCACACCAACGCTGACAGCGCCCGACCGGGTGTCAACGACCAGTTGGCCACGGTTCTCGGAGTTGAACCGGGTGCGCCGCTAGCTCCGCAGCCGGCTCCCGGCTTGGATACCTGGACAGTGAAGGTTCCGGCAGATCACGTCGATAAGGTCGCGCAAGCCATGTTTGAGGCGGGCGCGGGCACTATCGGCGACTACGACAGCTGTGCGTTTCGCATTAACGGCCGCGGCCAGTTCCGCCCGCTGAGCGGGGCGAATCCCTTCATCGGTGCCGAGGGGCAGATTGAGTATGTCGAGGAAGTACGCCTGGAGATGGTCGCGCCACGGTCCGTGCGCGCGGCGATTGTCAAGGCTCTCGTTGCAGCGCATCCGTATGAGGAGCCTGCCTTCGACATCGTGGACAATCAGGCCACCGGCTTGGATCCGCAGCAGGCTGTGGGCATTGGGCGAGTGGGCACGCTGGATACGCCGATGCCATTTAAGGAATTCGTCGCCCGTGTGGCTGAGCGCCTGCCCGCAACGGCATGGGGCGTGCGAGGCGCAGGCGATCCGGAGCGGATGATTCGCACGGTTGCCGTCGCATCTGGTTCAGGTGACTCTTTCCTGGACACTGTGGCAAAGATGGGCGTCGATGCGTTCGTTACCTCTGACCTGCGGCATCATCCTGTCGATGAGACACTGCGAACCGCGGACTTCTGCGTGGTGGACACGGCTCACTGGGCCAGCGAGTTCCCCTGGTGCTACCAGGCCGCAGAGATCCTGGCCGAGAGGCTCGGGGTCGCGACCGAGGTCCTTGAGGTGCGCACCGATCCCTGGACAGTGGCAGAATCGTCGACACAGGCAAGGAAGTGAAGACCATGAGGCTTAGTCCACAAATCCAAGTTGCGATGTTGGAAAAGGCGGAAAACCAAACTCTGTTGGATGGGCTCACCGCCCGCCAGAACGTTCTGCCCGAGCGTGCCGAGTTGCAGGAGCTGCGCAAAAAGCACAGCCGTCAGGCCAGTGAGGCAGCGCGCTCCAAGCTCAGCGCCTCCGATATCGGCCGCGATATTGCCAAGCTGGAATCGGACATCAACAAGCTGAAGGCCCGCGAAAAGGCAGACCGTCTGTCGCTCGGTGCCGCAGAAGACGCATCCACGCGCCGTGACCTCGAACACGACCTGCGCTCCACCAAGCGGCGCCGCGAACGCGCTGAACAGGAACTCCAGCAGTATGAGCGCATGCAGGAGGCCTATCAGGTCGACGCTGAGCACGAATACGACGCCGATGAGGCGCACGATGACATCGTCGCTGCCAAGCAAAGGCTTAACGACGCCGAGGTTGACCTCATTGCGCGCATTTCCATCGCTGAGACCCGAATCGAAGAGGCTGACAAGCTTATTGATGGTTCGGCAGCCAAGCTTTACCGTCGTCTAGCGCTTGCTAACGGCATCCCCGTTGCACGCCTGAACGGACGCACCTGCGGATCCTGCTTCATGGAGCTCGATGTCGGAACCGTGCATGAATTCACCACGCTCGCGCCGGAAGAAGTGACGTTCTGTCCTGAATGCGGCGCGATGATTGTGCGTGCGGAAACGCTGGGAGCGGTGAAAGGCAAGTAGATGAGCCAGGCTGCAGACAAGCGCGATAGCGCGCCGGGCTGGACGGGGGCGACTACGGATCCCACGCGGTTGGTGCTGCTGCGCCATGGGCAGTCGCCAATGTCGATTCGCCGGGAGTACTCGGGAAGCCGTTCGAACCCCGACCTGACAGAGGTGGGCAGACAGCAAGCGAAAGCGGCAGCACGTCACCTGGCGGCGCTGGTCGATAGCGGCAACATGAGTTTCTCGGCGATTGTGGCCTCTCCACAGCGTCGTGCACAGCAGACAGCAGAGGCGGCAGCCAAAGCGCTCGGGCTGGACATCCACGTTGAAGAGGATCTGCGCGAGACCGACTTTGGGCAGTGGGAGGGCATGACTTTCTCCGAGGCTCACAACGCCACCCCTGAGCTGCACAGTTCCTGGCTTGCGGATCCGGCCGTGGCGCCACCGGAGGGGGAGGATTTCCCTACCGTCGATAGCCGAGTGAGCGCCGCGCGTGAGCGCATCGCTCAACAATTCGGTGCCTCGGATGTGCTGGTAGTCAGCCATGTCACGCCAATCAAGTCGCTGCTGCGCCAGGGGCTCGGCTGCGGCTTTGAAATCTTCACTCGCCTGCACTTGGACCTGGCCAGCCTCTCCATCGCGGAGTTTTACGCAGATGGGCCGACATCGGTGCGGCTGATTAACGACACCAGCTACCTGCGTGGTTAGCAGCCGAGCACGGCGGGTTATTTGAATTGCGGTTGTGGCGGGTACACTAACCATTCGAGCGAGCCGGCCGGGTGATCGCGGCAGTTAACGGAACCGGACGCCTCTTTTACAGAGTGTGTCCAGGCCGCTGTCGAGGAAAGTCCGGACTCCACTGGGCATGGTGGTTGCTAACAGCAACCCAGGGTGACCTGCGGGAATAGTGCCACAGAAAATAGACCGCCGGGCGCACAGCCGATGTCTTTGACGTAAAGCTGTGGAGATCCGGTGAGGGTGAAAAGGTGCGGTAAGAGCGCACCAGCGGGGCAAGTGATTGCACCGGCTAGGTAAACCCCACCAGGAGCAAGGCAAAATCGCGCATGCTTCGTCGTGCGCGTGCGCGAGTGTTTGAGGGCTGCCCGTCCGATACTCGCGGGTGTGCTGCTTCAGGCTGTCAGCAATGGCAGACCGAGATGGATGATCGCCACCCGGCGCTTTCCGAAAGGAGCGCCGAGGGACAGAATCCGGCTCATAGGCCGACTCGTTCACACAAGCTCTATTACTCGACCACCGCGCCGGCTGCAGTGTTCTCCACACGGATGGTCTCGGAACCGCCGTCGTTAAGCGCGGAGGCAATCCGATCGGCGTCGTCGACGTGGGACCACATCACCAGCGACGCACCCGGGCATGGCGCACAACGGGCAATCTTCTCGCAGTCAATGGTGTCGGTCAGCTCGGCAATCTGCCCCAGCACAGAGCTTGCCGACGGCGCGGAGCCACGCTCACTGACATCGCGCGAAACCCCTGCGATGGCTGCTTGAATATCGCTGTGACGGATGTGGCCGATGACTGCGCGGGCACGGTCGGAGGATGCGTCGGCTTCGTCAAGCCACTGAATGGCACGGCCGATGGTCGGGATGTCTTCGTCGTCCGGGTGCACCTCGTGACGAGCACGCACCCAGTCCGCGACCCGCTCCTGTGAGTCGGGGAGGCTAGCGAGAGTCGGCACGCCAAAAGCGGCGCAGGCTTGCTGGAAGAACTCGTAGCGCTCCTCGTCGGGCGAACCGCCGGTGACATCGGGGGAGTAAGCGACAGTCAGCGCCAACGACTGCGGGAACGCCGTCTGCGTGACTGCCTCATCGGAGTGGTTGATGCACAGTAGGCTGTCCGGGCGGCTGCGCAGCGCCGTGGTGTAGGGGTACAGCGGCCACGACTGTCCCTTAATCTGCACCATGGTCTCGTGGATAGCGGTGGCAATACGCGTGCGGGTGGGCACATCATCGCGGTCGCCAAAACGCGCATTGAGAGCCAGCGCGAGAGCACACTGAATTGCCGGAATCTCTCCAAAACCGCGACCTGGCGCGATGGTGGAGGCAATGGTGACCTTCAGGCCGTTGCTGTTGCGCGGAACGAGATGCAGCGAGTGTTGCAATGCGACAATGGCAGCCGCGACAGCGGTCGGCACCTGAGAAAAAGCGGCGGGGACGCTATCCGGGAAATCCATCTTGGTAGTTTCGCGCTTGTACACGACAACGAGCTGCTGCTCGTCAATTTCCTCGATGCCGACCGCAGCATAGGCCGGAATGGCGGTGGCTAGGAGCATGCCGCCGGAGGACGCGCAGTCCTCACCCAACAGGTTGATGGAACCCGGGGCGTATGCAACTGAAGCATTAGAACCGACGGCATCGAAGACGTCGTTTACGACAGCGGGTGCGGCGGGCATGGGTGAAACCTCTCCAGAGATCGGACTCATAGTGCTGGTGTGCAGTGTTCGCGTTCAACGCTTGTGTTCTAAGGTGAACAATTCCGTCGATAATACCCGGGTCGGGGGACAGTGACAAACCTATATACTGGGATTTTATGTCGCCGCAGCGCACATGGCAGGCAAATGGTTGCCTCTCTGCAAGTTTGCTTATGTGTGGAGTTGGCGGTGACAGAACCGCTTGATAACTCGACAAGTTCTCGATGTGGAAGAGGAGAAAAATCGTGAGCGACAACAGCAGTAAGTGGTACTACCAGCCGTCGACGGGCACGGTGTTTCAGGGAAAGAAAACCGGTTGGGACGACCGAATGGGCCCCTACGATTCCGAAGAGGAAGCCCGCGCTGCCATGGAAAAAGTCGCCGAGCGCAACAAGGCGGCCGACGACTGGGATGAAGAAGATGACGACTGGGGAGTAGCTGAAAAATAAGGCTCTACGCCTTTAGGCCTTCTTGCCCTTCTTAATCTTCTTCTCCATCTTGCGGAAGGCCTTGAAAACCTTTGCCACGGCATCGTCGTACTCAGCCAGGGCCTTCAGGCCGTCGTAGTACTCCATCTGGTAAAGCACGCCGTAGCCGAAGGTGTCCCTGCCCGCACGGGAGGCACGCTTAGCGCGAGCCAGCACGAAGTCGCGCGCAGTACAGGTGTCCTGGAAGTCACCGAGAACCGACTGCAGGTTCTTGCAAGCAGCGTAGAGCTTCTCGGTCGGCAGGTCCGCGTTCTGAGCAGCTTCCGCGCTGTAGCGGAGCTTCTTCGCAGCCTTGCGGACATCGTGGTAACGCTCGTCCAAATCTGCCTCTGGCAGGTCAGCATCCTCGCGGCCATCGAGTACCAGGTTGTGGCGACGACGGAACTTCGAAAACGCGCTGCGCAGGTGATCAAGCAGCACCGCAGTGGTGTCGAGTTCCTTCGGTGCCGCTACCTTCTCCGGCTCGGCCTTGTCTGAGGTCGTGGAAGCTGCTGCATCGGCGGCAGTATCAGCCTCAGCCGCGACCTCGGAACCAGCTGCCGACGTATCCTCGGAGTCTGCGTTCTCCGCGCCGTCGACAAGCGAATCATCCTTCTTCTTAGACTTCTTTTCCCCAGCCTCGGCCTCGTCCGCATTTGCGGCAATTGGCGGATTGGCGAGGAACTCATCGAGATCGTCGAGAAGTTGCAGGTACTCGCTGGAATTGAGTGCGAAAATGACGCGCTGATGAGCGCGGTCGTAGTCCTTCTGGACATCTTCGACGAGATTCGCACGCAGCTCCTCGCCCAAAGCGGCGCTTTCGCGATTGGCCAGCAGCTCCTCCCAGCGCATAGCGACGACCTCAGCGTCACGAGCCACGCCGAGAACACCCGCCAGCTGCTTGAGGTTGCTCTCCAGCTCAGCGACCTTATCGCCCACGACAATGCCGTGGAAGGTCTGCATGTGACTGCGTAGCTCACGAGTGGCGACGCGCATCTGATGCACCGAGTCAAACTCATCGCGGCGTACCTTCGGGTCGTACTCGACCATCTTGGCCACGTTAGCGGCCAGCGCATCGACCACAGTGCGCCCCGGAGTACCCTTCGGCAGCTTCGCTGGAACCGGCGGCAGGGGAGCGGAGTCGATGGAGTCACCCAACGCCGTCGCCAACTTCGAAGGGCTTTCCGACGGCACGGCGCCAGCCACCTCAGCGACCTTGGACATCGCTGCCATTACGGCCTTACCGTCCGGGTGATTTGCCCAATCCCCGAGCAGCTCAATCTCCCACTCACGCCAAGTAGTGGTTTCGCCGCCATCGAGGAAGGAAGTCGCCGTGACGTGATCATCCGCAAACTCCGCCATGGGCGTGCCATCGAGGGCAAACACCGTGGTGACGTGGCGCTCATTGTCTACCTGCGCGATTGGTTGCAGCGGGTGATTGCGCACAATTGCGCGCACGGGGGCAAGCAACTCGGTAGGCACGATGTAGTCAGCATCGCGGCCTTCACCGTTAACAGAGCCCTCTTCCAGGTCAACGCCATATTCGAGGCGACCGCCGGTACCCGGCGCCTTCAGATGCCACCCCTCATCGGGGCCGCCCGTTCGGCGACGCAGAGTGTGCTTGGACCGGGTCAGACGCAGGTCCGCCGTGTCCAGGTAAATCGCGGAGAGATTTCGCACCTCAGTGGTGGTGGAGCCAACCTGTGGAACGAAATCGAACGATGGGGCTACCACTTCTGGGGTAGCTGAGAACTTAGATTCCACCTCCAACGCCGCAGTTGGAGTTTTGGACTTAGAACCAGACTTAGATGCCATAACCACTAATTCTACCCCTGAATCGAAGAGCTAACCCGAGAAGTTCTGCGCCTCAGTAGGGAACTCGCGGGAGTGCACCTGGTCGACATACTGCTTCGCTCCCTTGGTCAGCATCTCACCGACCTCTTCGAACACCGAGCTAAACGACGGCCTGCGGCCATCGGCCGGAACTGCAAAGGCATCCTGCCAGACGAGAACCTGGCCATCGCACTGATTACCAGCGCCAATGCCACAGGTCGGGATGGATAGCTCGCGGGTAATCTCGGTGGCCAGATTCGCAGGCACCATCTCCAGGACCACGGCCGCGGCACCAGCATCGGCTACCGCATGGGCGTCGGCACGCAGCTGTTCCGCCCCCGCACCGCGCCCCTGTACCTTGAATCCGGACAGCGCGTTGACGGACTGCGGGGTGAAACCGATGTGCGCCATGACCGGAATGCCGGCGTTGACCAGCGCACGGATGCGCGGAGCGATACGCACGCCACCTTCGATCTTGATCATGTGTGCGCCGGTTTCGCGCATCATCTTCGCGGCGGACAGCACGGCCTGCTCATCGGAGGCCTCGTAAGTGCCGAAGGGTAGATCGGCAACAACAAGTGCGTTGCCAGCGCCCCGGACGACACCGCGCGCAAGCGGGATCATTTCTTCCAGCGAGATCTCGGTGGTGGTGTCGTAGCCGTAGACAACGTTTGCTGCAGAGTCGCCGACCAACAGTAGCTCGACACCGGCGGCGGAAAAAGCGCGCGCGGTGGAGTAGTCGTAGCAAGTCAACATTGCCCAGGGGCGAGACTCAGCCTTCCATTCGGCCAGATTATTCAGACGAATCTTTTTTCCGCTCATGTCAATAGAGCATGCCATAGTCACCCGCAATTCGAGGCCACGAGGGCAGCGGTTATGGCACGGGTGCGGCAGTTGGCTAGCCACGCCGGATGGTCAAAATGTGTACCGCGAATCCGGGCACCTGGGTAACGTTGGAAAGTATGAACAGTCAGCAGGAATTCGTCCTCCGCGCAATCGAAGAGCAAGATATCCGTTATATCCGTCTGTGGTTTACCGACATTTTGGGGTATCTGAAGTCCGTTGCCGTCGCACCGGCTGAGCTCGAGGGCTCCTTTGAAGAGGGCATTGGTTTCGATGGCTCCGCGGTGGAGGGCTTTTCCCGCGTCTCCGAGGCTGACACTATCGCGCAACCGGATCCTTCGACGTTCCAGGTCATGCCGCGTCTGCATAAAGAAGACACAATCACGTCCGCGCGCATGTTCTGCGACATCGTCATGCCCGACGGTCAGCCGTCGTGGGCAGATCCACGCCAGGTGCTGCGCCGCCAAATTAAGGCGCTTGCCGACGAGGGCTTCCACGCGTTCATCCACCCGGAGATTGAGTTTTTCCTAGTAGAGAGCCTGGCTACTGATGGAAAGCCGCCGGTGCCAACGGACAATGGCGGTTACTTTGACCAGGCGGTCTACGACCGCGCACCCCGCTTTCGCCAAGAAGCGATCACGGTGTTGGAAGACATGGGAATCCCTGTGGAGTTCTCCCATCACGAAAATGCGCCGGGTCAGCAGGAAATCGATCTGCGCTACGCCGATCCGCTGACTATGGCGGATAACGTGATGTCTTTCCGCTACATCATTAAGCAGATCGCAATGAAAAACGGTGTGCAGGCGACATTCATGCCGAAACCTTTCCAGGATTTGCCGGGCAATGGCATGCACACTCATATTTCCCTCTTTGAAGGGGACACTAATGCATTCCACGACCCGGATGATGAAAACCAGCTCTCCGACACCGCAAAGGGTTTCATTGCCGGCATTCTGACTCACGCCAGCGAAATTTCCGCTGTGACCAATCAGTGGGTCAACTCCTACAAGCGCACGGCATTTGGCGATGAGGCTCCGACGTCCGCGACATGGGGCATGGCCAACCGCTCGGCTCTCGTGCGTGTGCCCATGTACTCACCGGGTAAGGCACATTCGCGCCGGGTGGAAATTCGTTCCTTGGACTCGGCCTGTAACCCGTATCTTGCTTACTCGGTGATTTTGGCCGCCGGTTTGAAGGGAATTAAGGAGGGTTACCAGCTTCCGGAGCAGGCAGAGGACAACATCTCCGAGTTGACCAAGCGGGAACGACGTGCGATGGGCTACCGCGATTTGCCGACATCCCTGGAGGTGGCGCTGCAGGAGATGGAACGCTCCGATCTGGTGGCCGATGCTCTCGGTGACCATGTCTACGAGTTCTTCCTGCTCAATAAGTGGCGCGAGTGGCGCGAGTTCCAGCGTCAGGTGACGCAGTGGGAGCTGCGCACAACTCTGGATTACTAGTTTCCCCGTACCGCCCCCTTCCTTTTTCGTCTTTAATTTGTTTTTTGGGTGACCAGTTTCAATGGTGATGAATCGACCTCGCACATCTCGCCAATCAGTGCCGCGGCCCGCAGCGCTGGGCTTGCGTAACGACGATCGGACGCGGGCTGACCTGGAAGATTTGGGGTGGTACAACGAGGAGTCCCTACATCTGTTGTGGGGTCTTGCCGGAGCCAGCGACCCCAAGCTGGCGCTTATGGCGCTAGTGCGGCTGAAAGGCGCTCTCGACGAGCTGGAGCAGCAGGGAAAGCTGGAGAACTGGGCCACCTGGTCCGGTCTCGATGAAGCCATGCGCGAGCAGGTGCCGCTACGTACGCGTATGTTTGCGCTGCTCGGCGGCTCGAGTGCACTGGGCGATCACCTGGTTGCACACCCAGAAAAGTGGGTTCTGCTCCAAGCTGAGTTTCCAACTGAGGCAGACATGTTCCGCGAGATGCTCTCCAGCGTCGGGGCTGTGCCCGAGGTCATCGAACTCACTGATGAGGCCAGTCTGGAAAAGCAGGAGGATCCCGAGTATCGCAACCCCGTCGTTGCGCCCGCCACGCTTGAAGGCCCCGGTTTGTACCGTGCGAAGCTAACCGGCCGTGAGGCCGAAGTTGCGATGCAGTGCGCCTACCGCGACTTGATCATGCGTATTGCGTGCTACGACTTGGCTGGCACGTATCCACGGGGTCCTCGCCGTCCGGGACAGCCACAAGTCCCATTCCGTCAGGTCTCGGAGGCACTCAGTGATCTGGCTGATGCGGCGTTGACGGCTGCACTCTCTGTCGCGGTGCAACAGGTCTTTCCTTCGTCGCCGGTCTCAACACGCCTGGCCGTAATCGCCATGGGCAAGTGCGGTGCGGAAGAGCTGAACTACATCTCCGATGTGGATGTCATATTCGTCGCAGAGCCGGCGGATGCCCGAGCCACCCGTTTGGCCAGCGAATTTATCCGGATTTCTTGCCACTGCTTCTTTGAGGTCGACGCGAATCTCCGACCGGAGGGTAAGTCGGGTGCACTCGTACGCACCGTGGATTCCCACGTCGCCTACTACAAGCGTTGGGCCGAAACCTGGGAGTTCCAGGCGTTACTGAAGGCGCGGCCGATGACAGGCGATATCGAGCTGGGCCGCGAATACATCGATGCTCTAGCTCCGATGGTGTGGACCGCCTCTCAGCGGGAATCCTTCGTCGATGATGTTCAACGCATGCGCGCCCGTGTGGTCCAAAACGTCCCCGAAGAGCTTCGCTACCGAGAGCTCAAGCTCGGTCGCGGTGGTCTGCGTGATGTCGAGTTCGCGGTGCAGCTGCTGCAGCTGGTCCATGGTCGCTATGACGATAGCCTCCGCGTGCTGCCAACTGTGATGGCACTCGACGCACTTGTCGAGGCTGGCTATATCGGTCGCGAAGACGGTGCCGCGCTGATTAACGCCTACGAGTTCGTCCGTCTGCTGGAGCACCGCCTGCAGCTGCAAAAGATGCGGCGGACGCATTTGTTGCCTGCCGACGACGACACCGAAGCTCTTCAGTGGCTCGGTCGCGCCTCTGGCATCGTCGGTGAGGGCGGCACCGATGCCAGCAAACCGCTGGCCAAGCAGGTTCGACTGGCCAGCTCACAGATCCGCTCCCTGCACAACAAGCTTTTCTACCGTCCACTGCTGAACTCCGTGGTGGAGCAGGACATTGGAACCCTGCAGCTATCGGCCGATGCGGCAAAGCGCCAGCTGGCCGCGCTGGGCTATCAGTACCCGGATCGCGCCTACGAGCATCTTTCTGCGCTGGCGGCGGGCACCTCGCGCAAGTCGCGTATTCAGGCGATGCTGCTACCGACGCTGATGGAGTGGCTATCGTCGACGCCAGACCCCGACGCGGGTCTGCTCAATTATCGCAAGCTCTCTGAGAAGCTCCACGACGAAACGTGGTTCCTGCGTACGCTGCGCGATGAGGGCGTCGTCGGCCAACGGCTGATGCGTGTGCTCGGTTCTTCGCCGTACGCGTCTGATCTGATTATGAGTGCGCCGGACGTAATTAAACGGTTCGGCGACGGTGCATCTGGGCCGAAGCTTCTGAATACCGACTCCGATGCAGTCGGGCGTGCGCTGGTCGCAGCGGCTGCCCGACACAACAGTCCAGCTAAGGCCATTGGTGTGGCACGTGCGTTGCGCCGTGCAGAGCTCGCGCGCATTGCCTCCGCAGATCTCTTCGGACTGATGGATGTGCAAGAGGTCTGTCACTCTCTGTCGATGGTGTGGGACAACGTGCTCGAAGCTGCCCTTGCCGCCGAAATCCGTGCATGGTCGCTGGAGCATCCTGACTCGGAGGTCCCGGGCGTTATCTCCGTGATTGGTATGGGGCGACTCGGCGGTGCTGAACTGGGGTACGGCTCCGATGCCGACGTGATGTTCATCTGTGAACCCCGCAAGGACGCCGATGGAGCGCCGCTTGTCGACGATTCCGAGGCGGTCAAGTGGGCAACCAGGATTTGTGACTCGTTGCGTCGTCGGCTGGCAAAGCCAAGCCAGGACCCGCCATTGGAGGTCGACGTGGACCTGCGCCCAGAAGGACGCTCGGGCCCGATTGTCAGGACCCTGGATTCCTATGTGACCTACTACGAGCGCTGGGGTGAAACCTGGGAGATTCAGGCACTGCTACGGGCTACCTGGATTGCCGGCGACAAAGACCTGGGCACCCGCTTCCTTAAGGCCATCGATCCGCTGAGGTACCCACAGGGCGGAGCTGATGCCAAGATGGTCCGCGATGTCCGTCGTATGAAGGCGCGTGTTGATTCCGAGCGGCTGCCTCGCGGAGCTGATCGGCGTACCCACACCAAACTCGGTTCCGGTGCACTGACCGATATTGAATGGACTGTGCAGCTGCTAATCATGCTGCATGCCCACGAAGTGCCGGAGTTGCACAACACGTCGACACTGGAGTGTCTGGAAGTGCTGAAAGACCGCAGAATTCTAGATGAGGAGGATACCGACGCACTTCGGGATGCCTGGCTGATGGCGACGAATGCTCGCAATGCGCTGGTGCTCACGCGTGGTAAACGCACGGATCAGCTGCCACAGCCGGGGCGTCAGCTGACTCAGGTCGCAGGTGCGGCGGGGTGGGAAGCATCGGATTCCAACGGTTTTATTGAGCACTATTTGCGTCTGACTCGTCACTCCAGCCGTGTCGTCAATCGTGTGTTTTGGGGTGAGGAGAACCCCGACCACGAGTAGGCCGGGCAGAGGTCTGCCGCACCTCGCTGCGAGGCTCATTATGTGGCAGCGGGGTGCAGCCTTTGTCTTAGCACGGCGACCGGGCATAATGGTGGGCTATGGAACGCAACGTCGATTACTCGGTACGCCCTAGGTATGAGGATTTCATTCTCAACCTAGATGGCACTGACCTGCGTTTTTTATTGAGCCGCACGTGTCCAGCAGCTGACACCTCAGCTGCTGGACAAGAGGCGGTGGAATTGCTGATGTCACAGGATTCAGCGCATACGGCGCTGTCTTTTTGTGATCCCGATGTTCTCGATGTGGCCCAATTGGTTCATATTCTGGAGGATTCCGCATCGCTGGATACCCTCACAGAAGTGGCTTATTGGGCATCGGATGCGGACGTGATGGCGCACGATACGCCGAAGGGCGTTGACCGCAAGCGTCGTCGCGTCGGCAAGCAGCAGCTTGAGCATGTGCTACGCCGTGGCCAGCGCCAGGGGCTCGTGTGGGAGGAACCGGCGGGCGTGTGGCATGTGCCACCACATATTTCGGAGGTGTTCCCGGCGGAACCGAGCCTCAGTTTCCGCGTCGCCGACTTGGTGGCGAATATGCCAGCGGATGTGCTGAGTCGCCGTATGGAGCGCATGGGGCTGGAGCCGGATAACGCGCCGGGAGAGGGCACATCGCGAGCTCTGAACGCCAGCGATTTAACGGTGCGGAATGTGCAGGCTCGCCAGGTGGAGCACATTGCAGGCTTCCTCTGCGATCCGGTGAAGGTGCGGGCTCTGGTGATGACAGCTCCGGTGGATATTCGCAATGAGCTGCGCTGGATGGCAACCGACGAGAAGTACTTGCCCTCCTATATGTGGTCTGAACTACGTGCCGACGCGGTGCGCTGGGCCGAAGAGCGTCTGCTGCTGACTGTGCTAGAAGAACCGGCGATGCCGACATTTGAGCAAGAATCGGAAGCACGCAACGAATCGACAGTGGTTGCCCGCCTGGTGGGCGCAGTCGCGTTGGCGCTCAAGGGCGACATGTGGTCGATTCGTAAGCCGCATCCGACGGAGTCTTTCCCGGCAACGCTGGAGTCAAAGGAATTGACCGAAGCTTCGGTGGCTGCGGTGGCGTTTGCTTCGGCGTTTATGGATGCTGCGGGCAGCGGCGACGGACGTCTGAAGGACCCGTTGCACATGTATGAGGAATCGAGCCTGCTGTGGATTCAGGACTTCGCAGCGTCAATAGGGGCGAGTGCTTTCGCGGCGCCCTGGATTGTGGAGATGCTGGTCAACGCGGGATTGATTCACGCTGACAGCGGGCATCCGACGCCGCGCGCACTGCAGTACTGGTACAACGCTGATGCCTCGACCCGATGGGCGTATCTCGCGGCGGGCTTCCTCGTTGGTCGCGGTCCGTGGCACGGCGAGTTTCCGTGGGTGACCATGGGCGTCGATGATCTGTCGCATGCCACCCTTGCCTACGGCTACCCGTATGCCGCGCGTGAAGTAGTGTCACTGGCCGCGCAGCTGGAGGAAGATCAGAAGTTCTATGGCTGCTGCGTCGAAGGGCATATGGCTTGGAATGTCGACAACCTCTGCGCTCGCAATGGCGCCGATGGGGAAGCGATGGTCGGTTGGCTGCTGGAGCAGGCCGGCATCTTGGGCATTCTCTATCATGGGCACGCCTCCTGGCAAGCCATGGCCATCATGTATGCCTTGCACGACATCTGGCTGACTGATCAGCACGTCGGTGCTCAGCGCATGGCCGAACTCATCGCTGAGTATGCCGCTGGCCAGGTGCCGACGGCGGAGGCAGTCCAGATTGCCCGCCTGTTCAAGGATGCCGCACCTAACGAGCGCCTGGCTGCCACATTGGATGGCGTCGCCAGCAACCAGGTTGCCCTCGCGTTGGACTTCATCGGCGACCGCGAAACCTGCGCGGAAACTTCTCGCTGGATTATTTCCGAGGAGAGCCTGCGTCGCGCTTGCCTCGCGGTTGACGGCGATGTCGATGTCCTGTTTTCCCAGCTGGGGCCACTGGTCAATAGTTCTATGAAGCTGGTCATCTACGCCGAGCTAGTCCGCATTACCAAGACCGAGAAGCTGCAGGAAATGTATGAGCGTGAGGCCGTAGCATCAACGCCTTCGCTTGACGACGTCCCGGAGAACGCAGCCTCCGAAACTGACACCGGTGAGCGCGCTTCCCATGGTGCTCAGACCGATGGCAGCGAACGCACGGCGGATAGCGGCCGCGCAGACTCCTCTGGGCGATCGGAGGACTCGGATGACTCGGAGGGACTGGAAGGACCAGAGCAGCTTTCGCTGTTCTAGCCGCTCCGTCTCTCGACTTCCTGTAGTTCCTACTCCGTAGGTTCCAGCTCAAAACGGCTTTGCTGGGCGGCAAAGCGTGCCGCCGCACGCTTTGCCACCAGCAGGCCAACGAAACCAATCACCCACACACCGACGACAGCCAACCAGCCAATGCGGAAGGTCTCCCAGGTGTAATTTCCATCGGGAGCTGCAATATCCAGCAGGAAGCCGACACCTTGTGCAGCGAGCATGGTGGCCACAAAACCGCCCATATTCGCCAACCCAGTGCCGGTGGCGAGTACCTTGCGATCGACCTCTTCGCGCACTGAGTCAAAGCCGAAGTTGGACATTGCACCAAGACCGGCCATTAGGATGTTGACTACAATAATTGCCCAGTACGCTGGTGGGTTGCTCGGTGCCAGGAACACAATCCAGACGGCCATGTTGATAAACGCGATTGCGACAACAACCTTGATACGGTCGCGGCCGGTGCGTGCCGAGACCATGCCCATCAACGGCCCGGCGATAATTACTGACAGCGTGTTAACGACCAGCACCACACTGGCCTCGGAGGGCTTAAGACCCATACCCAGCATCATCAGAGGCATGCCCCACAGCAATGTGAAGATGCACTGATGCATCAAACCAGTCCAGTGAGTGAAGAAACCCTGCCAGCACACCGGGTGAGTGGTCACAATCTTCAGAGTCTGGCCGATAGTTAGTTTCTCATCGGCTGCGGCAGAGGCTCCGCCATCGGCAGCCGTTTTCGCGGCCTTCTTGGCGGCGCGGCGTTTACGAAGTGACATCTTGGCTGTGGAGGAGTTCTCCGGGACGTCGGCAAGCGCGATCATGCCTACGATAGCGATGAGAAGACCCGCGGTGCTCAGCGACAAGAACGCGGGCACCCACCCCGCGGCGTGCAGAATCGCGAGGAACGGGACCGCAGAGATGAACTGGCCGAGCTGGCCAAGACCAGCCGTGAGCTGCGTGAACAGCGGAGTGACGCGCAGTGGGAACCACGCGGGAAGCAGTCGCATCGCACCGAGGAATGCGGTGGCATCGCCGGCGCCGATGAACACACGAGCGATGACAGCCAGCGGATACGATGTCGTAAACGCGATGATGACCTGGCCCAGCGCCATGATCAGTGCGCCCACGACCATCGTTTTCTTGGCGCCGACGCGGTCAATGATGATGCCCGTCGGAATCTGCGCCAGGGCGTAGACGCCAACCTGCACGGCGGTGAACAGCGCGAGTTGGGAGGCGTTGATATGGAAGCGATCGAGCGCCTCGACGCCAGCGACACCCATGGAGGTGCGGCCGACGATGGCAACGATGTAGGTAATCAGCGCCGCCAGCCAGACGGCAATCGCGCGGCCAGTGACGTGCTCGCGCGGGTCCTTTGCCACCGCTGTGGCGGGCTGATCTGTTGATGAAATCTGATCTTTACCGTTACGCTGCTTTACCACTCGCCACATTGTAGACCCCATCAACCAACCGGCCTGAAGAGGGGTCGCACCGGGGCCTAGATGGCCCCGATCATGCCTGCGGCAAACTACCTTTGTGCCTTAGCCAGAACTTCCTTCACGAAGTCCGCGACCACCAGCCGTGAGACCTTGAAATCAATTACGGCAACGGAAGCCTCATCGGAGTTGGAAACGTCATGGAAGTAGGCGTCGAGTTGGGCAAAGTCCTCAGGTTCGCCGACACTGAAACCGTGAGCGCCATAGGCACGTCCGACTGCGGCGAAGTCGTAGTCGGCAATCTCCATGGACGAGGTGTCCAACCCGACATCGCCAAACTGGTGCAGCTCCGCGCCATAGGCAGCATCGTTAATGAACACCACGCAACCGCCACGACCACGCCGCAGCTGCTCAATCGCCGCAGGTAAATCCGCAATACCCATCGTGCCGCCACCGTCACCGGCGACTAGCACGCAATAGTCCTTGGGGCGTGCCGCCGCGAGGCCGACAAGTGACCCCATGCCCAAACCAATTGACTGAATCGCCGTGCCCACAATCACTTGCTGCTGCGGACCAGGCACATCAAGATATTTCGGAACCCACCCCAGGAAATGGCCACCGTCAGTACACACAGCGCGCTGATTGGGCAGGATACGATTCAGATACTGCAGGCACGCCCGCGGATCCAACCGGCCATCCGCGCACGTCAGCGACTCGACCTCCGCTGTCGTCGGCAGTGTCTTCAACTCCGCACGCCATGTGCTTGACGACGCCCGGGGCTTCTCCAGCTGCTCTGCCAGTACGGGCAGAAGTTCCTCCAACTTAGCCAATAGCGGTGTCACCGACGGCTGAGCAGCGGGATGGGGCTCGTCGACAACCTGGATAATCTTCGCGTCCGGTGCAAACATGTTGCCGCCACGGTTTTGGAAAGCGTTAAAGCTTGCTCCCAGGAACAGCACCACATCGGCCTGTCGAGCTAGCTCCACCTGCCACGCATGCGCAAAACCGCCCACGGTGCCAATCTGCCACGGACTGGAAAGCACATGACGAGCCATCGCTGAGTGCATAAACAGTGCCCCCACGCTGTCCCCGATGCGGCGGACTAGCTCTGCGGTATCAGAGAGCAGCACACCTCTACCAGCAATAATGAGAGGGCGACGGGCAGTCTGCAGTTCCTCGGCCAGCGACGTGACAGTTGACTCCAGCCATTCTGGTCGGCCCGTGTGCAGATGTTCCTGGTTAGCCGACTGTGTTTCAGACGCAGATGCCGTAATCGGTGCTTCTTGGATGTCATAGGGGAGCAGCAGCACGACAGGCTGCCGAGAACTCAGTGCGTGCTGGACCGCAAAGTTTGCGTCGTCAAGCGCGGACTCGGGAGTAACGGTGCGATGACAGACGTCGAGGGCGTCGAGGAGCGCCGCCTGATTAAGGTCAAAGGGACGTGGGCGTTCCGGGTGCGTGCCGACGACAAAAATTAGCGGAATACGGGCTACTCGAGCCTCGGCCAGAGTGGTTAGCGCATTGGTAAATCCTGCGCCGCAAGTGGCGGTCGCGATGGCAAGCCCTCCACCTGCACGGTGGAATGCATCGGCGGCCCCGACAGCAGCCGATTCGTGTCGGACGGAGGAGTAGCCGAATCCCGATTCAGTAAGGGCTGACGTGAAGTGGGAGTTCGCGTTGCCGATGAGACCGAAGCAGTGGTCGCAGTGCTGGGCCAGTGTGTCGGCCAGCGCCCGCGAGACCGTGGTTGTCTTTTGGGAACCTTCCTGCGGGGAAGATGCGGGCGCGTGGGGCATAGGACGGCTATTAACTCGAGTGAAACTCATGTGAACAATTGTGAGATAATCACGGGGGTAATAACAGCCCTATAGCCCAAGATAATGCCGTTTGCCCTTAAAAAAGAGGGCACTATTCCACATCGCTGCTGCGCGGATGGGGGGGAGGTTGGGCTATGCCCGGTTTTAAGCCACGTTGTCGTCGATGAACTTCTTCACCACATCGACATCATTCGGCAGCTCAGTAACGCGGCGCGGGGCATTCATGATGTCCGCGAAACGCTCCGGGCAGTCCGGCTCGCGTCCGGTGGCCTCCAGGATGGTCTCGGAGAACTTTACCGGCAGAGCGGTCTCCAGGCAGACAATTGGGGTGGATACCTGGTCTACCAGGCCGCGGGCGACGTGGATGCCGTCAGCGGTGTGCGGATCGACCATGACCTCTAGGCGCTCCCAGCAGTCCTTGATGGTCTCGACGCGGTCAGCGTGAGTCGAGCGACCGGAGAGGAAACCGTACTGGGCAGAAGCCTCCGGGAAGATCGGATCAGCAGTAAGAGAGAAGCCGCCCTCCTTGACCTTGACACCAAAGAGGTCTGCAGTGCGCTCAGCATCGCGCCCCAGCAGATCGAAGATGAAACGCTCGAAGTTAGACGCGCGGGAGATATCCATCGATGGGGAAGAGGTAGCCTGAGTCTCCGCAGCGCTGCGCACGCGGTAGGCACCCGTGCGGAAGAACTCATCCAAGACATCGTTTTCATTGGTAGCCACAATCAGGCGGTCAATTGGCACACCCATCTGGCGCGCAATATGGCCGGCGCAAATATCACCGAAGTTGCCGGTCGGCACACTGAAGCTGACCTTCTGCGCGTTGTTCGCCTCAGCACCGTTGCCGCCAGTGACACGAATCCACGAGGAGACGTAGTACACGATCTGAGCCATCAGGCGAGCCCAGTTGATGGAGTTGACTGCGCCAATGTGGCGGCTGGCCTTGTACTCCAAGTCACCGGAGACCGCCTTAACGATGTCCTGGCAATCGTCGAAGACACCGTCGAGGGCGACGTTGTGAATGTTGGCATCCTGCAGACCAAACATCTGAGCCTGCTGGAACGCGGTCATTCGACCAGCCGGAGTTAGCATGAACACGCTGATTCCCTCACGGCCGCGCATTGCATACTCGGCCGAGGAACCCGTGTCACCAGAGGTGGCGCCGAGGATGTTCAGGGTCTCGCCACGACGAGCCAGTTCATACTCGAAGAACTCACCGAGCAGCTGCATCGCCATATCCTTGAATGCCGCTGTGGGGCCCATGGACAAGTGACCGATGTAGAGCTGATCTTCCAGCTTCGTCACCGGCACAATATCCGGATCGGAGAACTTCGGGTAGGTGTACGCCCGTGCACAGATACCGCGCAAATCCTCCAGTGGAATGTCGTCCACAAAAAGGCTGACGACCTCTGCAGCCAAGGCTGCGTAACCGTCGTCGACAAGCACGGAGCGCCAACGCGTCAAAGTGGCATCGTCAACCTGTGGGTACTCGACCGGCAGGTAGAGGCCACCGTCGTTAGCGAGACCTCCCAGGAGAATGTCTGAGAACTTGTGCGGCGTGCGCTCTGGGTCGCGAGTCGAAATGAAGTCCAAGGCGGGCCCCTTACATGTATGCCAACACCCGCCGCATCGGCCCATAAGAAGGCCTTTTGAAAGATTGCGACGGGGTTGACCGGTGGATGTTTTCTTTAATTTTTACATATGCACCGAAGCCAGTTAGGCCTCGGTTGTGGAAGATGCGGAATTGGCCTCTTCAGCGTCGAAGCTGAGCTCTTCGGAACGGTCGATGACATCATCCTTGGCAAAGCGGTTAACAATCATGGCAATTGCACCGTCACCAGTGACATTACATGCGGTACCGAAGGAGTCGATGGCGATGTAGGCGGCAATCATCAAAGCGACCTGCTCCTGATCGAAGCCCAGCATGGACTGCAGCACACCGACCGCGGCCATAATTGCGCCACCCGGAACGCCCGGAGCCGCAATCATGGTGATACCCAAAGTGAGAATGAAGCCGATGGCCATGCCCGGCGAAAGCGGCTTGTCCGCCATGAACATCACCGCAAACGCGAACAGCGTGATCTTCATCATCGAACCGGCCAGGTGGATGGTTGCGCACAGCGGCACGGTAAAGCCAGCGACCTTCTCCGAGACACCATTCTTCAGCGCGGCCTTGTACGTCACCGGAATGGTAGCGGCCGAGGAGGAGGTGCCGAGTGCGGTGACGTAAGCCGGCAGCATGTTCTTCAGGGACGTCCACGGGCTACGGCCAGCGATGGCGCCAGCGATGGAGAACTGGATTGCCAACAGGAGCACGGTGCCGATGACTGCCAGAAGCAGCACCTTGAAGAACATCGACAGCGTCGTGGTCAGGTTGCCGTTCATGCCCATAGACAGGAACATGCCAAAGATGTAAATCGGCAGCAGCGGGATGATAAACGCCGAGATGATCTTCATAATCACGTCGCGCAGCTGCGTCGCACCGCGGTAGAGCGAGTCCGACTTCACGGTGGTCATCGCCACACCGACCGTGAAAGCCAGCAACAGGGCGGTCATGACGTCAAACGGCGGTGGCATCTCCACATTGAAGAAGCTCTCCAGCGCGCCCTCATCAATATCCACCGATGCGCCGGCTTGGTCAGCGCCGAGCAGCCAAGGGTAGAGCCCCTGGGTGGCGGCGTAGGCCAGCAAGCCTGAAAACACCGTCGAGCCGTAGGCGATAGCAGTGGTAATACCCAGCCACTTTCCGGCGCCGCGGCCCAGGCTGGCAATCGCCGGCGTGATGAGGGCAAAAATCAGCACCGGGATAAAGAAGCCCAGGAAGTTACCAAAGAGGCCATTGAAAGTGACAAAAATTCGAGCCAGCCATTCCGGGAAGAAAAAGCTGCAGACAATGCCCAGAATAATCGCGACAATAACGCGGAATAGGAGCGTTTGCGTAAAACGCATTCGGGTACTCATAGTCAATCCTTGTTCGGATGGAATTTACTTCTCTAGCGTGCGGTATTTACGTTATGCAACGCAAATAACCGGGTGTGGTTTTACGCCTTTTCGGCTACCTCTTCTGCAACGGTCTCGTCGGCAAGCACACTCGCCGGGCGATTTGCGCGCTGCTTTCGCGTGACGACGTCAATTGCGTAACCAATTACCGTCGCTGCCAGAGTTGGCAGGAACCATCCGAACTCGATGGTCTGACCAGGTACGAGACTGAGGAAGTCCGCCAAAGCAGAACCACCGACACCCAAACCGGAGAGCACCGAGATACCCGACCAGATGGTGGCAACCCAGACGCCCAGGCGGTAGGTGTAATGCAGCTTGAAGGAGTAGGAAATGACCGGGTCGAGAAGAGTCAGTGCAATCAGCGTGATAGCCGGCGGGTAAATAAAGGTGATGATTGGCGCGGCAATCGCCAGTACCTGAGACAGCCCCTGTGTTGCCATTACGAAGGACATGACCGTGAAGATAATCGCCCATGCCTTGTAACTGATGCCCGGAAGTAGCAGGTTGAAGAACTCGCTGGTGGCGGCAATCAGGCCGACAGCCGTGGTCATACATGCGAGCAGAACGATGAGGCCGAAGACGATTTGTCCGACCTGGCCCATGGCCAGCTTGGAAGCCTCTGCGAGAATGCCCGAGCCGTTATCGAAGGAGGCGGCATTCGGCAGCACCTGGCCGACATAGCCCAGACCCAAGTAGATGATGGCCAGCAAAATGCCGGCGAACAGGCCTGAGATCATTGTGCCGCGAACCATACGCTTGCCCTCTGGGACACCGCTGACGCGGAGGGCAGAAATGACAATGATGCCGAATGCCAGGCCGGCGATGGAGTCCATTGTGAGGTAGCCCTCGACCAGGCCGGAGGCAAATGGGGTAGAGGAGTACTTCTCAATTGGCGCAGCCGGAGCGGCATCGAATTTGAATGCCGACATTCCAACCAATACAACCAAGAGAATTAGCAGAGCCGGGGTGAGGATCTTGCCCAGTTTGGACACAATTTCATTCGGATTCCACGCAAGTGCTAAGGCGATACCGAAGAAAACAAAGTAGAAGGCCGCAGCGACGGCCAGTGAATCACTGCCGAAAATCGGCTGGACACCGGTTTCGTACGACACGGCACCGGTACGCGGCAGAGCGTAGAAAGCACCGATGGAAAGGTATGCGATTACCGGGAAGCCTAAGGAAAAGATGCGGCCCGCGCGAAACGCTAGGTCACGCAGGTTGTTGCCTGAAATGGCGATGGCGATGATGGCCAGAACTGGCAACGCCACACCGGTGAGCAGGAAGCCGGTGATTGAGGGGCCAAAATTGGTACCGGAATCCACTCCGAGCTTCGGCGGGAAGATGAGGTTGCCCGCGCCGAAGAACATCGAAAACAGCATGAGAGCTGTAACAACGATAATGGAAGCGAAAGACTTCGGGGACTCCACTCCGCTCGACTTGGTCATGAGAATTGTGTTCTTTCTAAATTAGTGTCGCCCGTAAGGTCAAGGGCGATGCTGCAAGCTGCTGTGGCGACGCCGTTGTTGCCTGTGCTGCGGTGGCGCAAACGCCCGTTACAACAGCGCAATTGCAGTTCGTGTGCCCATGTAGATGAAAGGCCACGATGTCGAAAACTGACACTCTTAATGTGAAATTGTGAATTTTCACGGGCTGGGTGGAGCCTGATGCGTGAATTAAGTTGCGGCTTGTATGAGCCGTCTTTATTGGAATTATTAAGGGGCTTCGACGGCGTTGGTGGTGCCGACGAAGGCACTCTATTTATCCTAATGGGGCGTTCGAGAGAGAGAAAATCAAGAAATTTCCCAGAAAATTTGCTGCCTGTGATGGGGCAGCGAACATAAGAGAAAGAGCCTGGCGCACACGTTTACGCTGACAGCGTGTGTACGCCAGGCTTAGTGCTAATTCCGTCGCTCTACAGCAGATCCTTCACCTTCGGATCCACCAGCGCGGTCACTGCGGCCTTCGCATCGGCCGCAGTTTCGGCATCGACAGCGTATGCTGCCATCTGCTGGCAGGTAGCGCGGTCGTGGAGGCGGAGAGCGGCGCGGACGGCCGGCACCTTCTTGGAAGCCATGGACAGCGAGCTCACGCCGAGGCCCACCAGGACCAGTGCCAGCAGCGGGTCACCGCCGGCTTCACCGCAGACACTAATGGGCTTGCCGGTAGCATTGCCGCCCTTGCATGCGGACTTAATCATTTGCAGCACAGCCGGCTGCCATGGCGATAGGAGATCCGCCAGAGCCCCCTGCATACGGTCGGCCGCCATAGTGTACTGCGACAAGTCGTTAGTACCAATGGAGGCAAAGTCCACAATGGACAGCAGCTGCTTCGCGCGAATTGCTGCTGCGGGGACCTCAATCATGATGCCGACCTTCGGCAGGCCACGCTCCCGTGCCTTGTCTGCAAACCACTTTGTTTCTTCGACCGTTGCGATCATCGGAGCCATAACCCGCAGGTCAGCCTTACGGCCGGTGGCGTCAAACGCAGCGGCGAGTGCATCCAGCTGCGTATCCAGCAAATCTTCCCGAACCTGCGACAGGCGCAGTCCGCGGCGACCCAGCGCCGGGTTTTCTTCCTCGCCTAGGTCGGCAAAGCTCAGCGGCTTATCCGCACCCGCATCCAGCGTGCGCACAACCACGCGTCGCTCACCGAATGCCTTCAGCACACGAGTGTAGGTTTCCGTTTGTTCCTCCAAACTCGGAGCCTTGTCGCGGTCGAGGAAAAGGAACTCAGTACGGAACAGGCCGGTGCCCTCATTATCTTGCGCTGCTGCAGACTCACCATCTTCCGCCGTACCAATGTTGGCCAGCAGATTCACGGGGTACCCATCAGCGGTCTTGCCTGCGCCCACAGACTGTGCCAGGGCTGCTTCCCGGCGTCGAGCGCGCTCTTCTAACGCGGCGACCTCATCGGCGGTCGGATTCGCAATTACCTCACCGGCGCCGCCGTCAATGGCGACGAAGGTACCGGCCTCGAGTTCCATGACGCCCTTCGCCTTAACGACGGCTGGAATGCCCAGCTGTGCTGCGAGGATAGCCGTGTGACTGGTCGGCCCGCCACCGGCGGTGGCAATGCCTACGACAAACTCGGGGTCAAGACCCACGGTTTCGGCGGGCGCGAGATCGTCGGCAAGCAGAATAGTTGGGGTGGAAACATCCGGGACGCCCGGTTTTGGCAGGCCACGCAGCTCGCAAATTGTGCGGTCGCGAACATCGTAGAGGTCGGTGACACGTTCAGCCATGTAGCCACCGAGACTGGTTAGGAGCTGCGCGTAGTCTTCAACGGCATCGTGAACGGCCTGGGTGATGCCGGAGCCTGCCTTGAGTTTCTTCACCACGGCCTTGGCGAGCGCCCTATCGGAAGCCAGTTGCGCAGTGGCCTCCAGAATCGGGCGTGCCTGCGGGCTGGAGTGCTCAGCCTGCTTCTTCAGCGACTCTGCGACGTTGGCCATCGCCGCGCGGACGCGCTCACCATCGGCGACGGGATCGGTCGACGACGGCTCTTGAGTATCAACTCCCGGGGCGGGGAGTACCTTTACTACTTCAGCGCTGGCCGTACCGGTCGAGACACCGATGCCATAGATGACAGTGTGCTGCTCGTTCATTGCTTCCGATCTCCTTTTCGGGACCTCTGCGGGGATACTCGTCGGTCGTGGTGTGCCGTGGTGTTATCCAGGAGCGTTCTAGCTGGGCTTACTCGGCATCAAGGTCGCGCTCGAGCATGGCTGCAAGCTCGTCCAGAGCTGCAGCTGCGGAGTCGTCCTCGCAGCTCAGCGTGACTTCGTCGCCGTGCTTAGCGCCGAGGGTCATGACCTCCAGGATCGAGGCGGCATCGGCCTCTTCGTCGTCAAGGGAAATGACAATGTCGTAGTCGTACTCAGCAGCAGCCTGAGTGAACAGGGAAGCCGGGCGAGCGTGCAGGCCTACGGAGGAACCGATGGTAGCGGTACGAGTAATCATGGTTGAATCCTTTCGGGTCGAATATGTGAAATTTTCTGACTCAGGCACAGTGCCTGTACACCCCACCGCTGGTGCGCCGCCCGCTGGTGCTTGCTTAGCATCAACGTCGCGCACGCTCCGGGAAACCCTGGAGGCGGTGGGAGATACAGCCGCTGCCTGCACAATGCGTGCAATGTGCAGGGTGAGGTAGGAAACTTCGTCTTCCGTCAACCCCGACCCCAGACGCAGTTCAATGACTGCGGAGATACGCTGTGCGCAGCGAAACGCCTCTGGGGCGGAGTCACGGATGGCCTGGCCAATAGCGGAGGAGTGATCTTTCAACTGCTCATGCTTGGCAATCCGGACGAACAGGTAGCGCAGGTGTGTGATGAAGCGCCCCACATTGACAGTCTCTGGCTCCAGCGTGATGCCAAAATCACTTTCAATGATTGTGAGCAGCTGCTGCAGGACGCCCGTCATGGTGTAGGTGAAGCTCAAATCACCCGTAGAAAAACCAGCATTGACTAGGTGTAACGTAATCGCCACCGCTTCTGAGCGGGGTAATGGCGCTATACGACGGTCATTGAGAGCGCGATTGATATGCGACAAAATCGCCTGCGCCTGCGCGTATTCTTCACTATAAAGTTGGCTGACCTCCGCGAGCAGCGGGTAATCGGCTCGCTGCCCGTTAGCTGCCCTCATGATGGCGAAACCAATGTGATCGGCCAACGCCACAAGGAGGGAAGCGTTCTTCGTCATTGATTCCGGCAGGCCGGCTGCGGTTACCGCATCGGTCACAAGAGTCATGTGAGCCAGCGGAATTTCTGTGAGCATCGTGGCAATATGGTCCGGATCGCGGCCTTCTGCCGGGACGAAGATTCGGACTACTTTGCTCGAATCAACCGGCTGTCCCGGGCGAGCCTTGAACCCAATGCCGCGGCCGGTGATGATTTTTTCACCGGTCGCGTCCTTGGCCAGGACCACGTTGTTATTGAATACTCTCAGGATTTCCATGTCGGTAACCGTGAACTCCTCCATAAGTTGAGGGATTTCAGGCCGGTATGCCTTCTAGAAATCAATTATGGCTGAACTTCGATGACCATGTCGCCGGCTTGGACAGAGATGCCGGTGACCGGGGAAACCTTGGTTAGCTTCTTGGTATTGGTGATGGTCATCAGTGTCGTGGTTGGGTAACCAGCTTCCTTGACCTTGTCGAAATCGACCTCGGCAAGTACATCGCCGGCCTCGACGTGCTGCTTCTTGGAAACCTGGACATCGAAGCCTTCACCGGCCATCTTGACTGTGTCGATACCGACGTGGACGAGTACCTCTACACCGTCATCGGTCTTAATACCGAAGGCGTGACCGGTCTTTGCCACAGTCATCAACGTGCCCGATACGGGTGCGACCACGGTAGAACTGGTTGGCTTGATACCGACACCGTCACCGAGAGCACCGGAGGCAAAGACCGCGTCGCCGGCCTCGGCAAGGCTGACAACCTCACCGGCAACCGGGGCCTGCACCTGTACAGGCTTGGTATCAACGGCAGTTGCGACACCACCGGCGCCAGCTGCCGCAGCAGCCGGTGCGGCAGCCTCGGCGTTGGTACCAGCGTCACCGGAAGCCTCAGCTGGAGCCGAATCGGAGCCACTGGTGGCAGCGTGTGGGGTGGCGTCGCTGGGTTCGTCGTCAAGCTCTGCGGCGCGTGCGGCCTCGGCCTCAGCCTTCTCTTCCGGCGTGCGGTAGTCGGTGAGAATGATGGCGAACATGGCGACGAAGAATGCCACGGCGACGGAAATCAGGTAGACCCACATCGGTTTGAACACGACAGTGGTGATGAGGGAGGTGAAGACGAAGGCGTTGGTTGTCACACCACCGAACGGAGCCGACAGGATGGCGATAGTCAGACCGCCGGCGAAACAGCCGAGCAGCATGCGCGGGTAAATCCGCTTGAAGCGCAGGTGAATACCGTAGAGGGACGGCTCGGAGATACCACCGAAGAGACCGGCAGCGAGTGCACCCGTTGCAGTTTGGCGCATCTGAGTGTCGTGGTCGCGCATGGAAAGAACCAGCACACCGGCAGTTGCTCCGAAGCAGGCGAAGTTCCAGGCACCCATCGGGCCTTGGATGAAGTCGTAGCCGAGAGTCTGGATATTGACCAGCATCAGCGCATTCAGTGGCCAGTGCAGGCCAAGCGGTACGAGGAACGGGTAGAGCATCGGGATGAGAATTGCGAACACAAACGGTGCGTTCGAGTTCATCCATGCCAGGCCGGAGCCGATGCCGTTACCAAGCCAGATGCCCAGCGGGCCGATGAGGAAGGCCGTTAGCGGAATCATGATCAGCATGGAGATAAACGGCACGAAGACCATCTGCACATTCTCCGGGAAGATCTTCTTCAAACCGTGGTAGACCACTGCCAGGATGGCGACCATGATCAGCGGTACAAAGACCTGTCCGCCGTAGTCATTGAGCTGCATTGGCAGGCCGAAGATGTTGGCGGTGAAAGTTTCGGTACCGAGTTCCTCGTTGACTGTCTTGATGGTGTCCGAGAAGCGATCGGTATCCTGCAGACTCATAAACTCCGGTGTCATTAGGGCAGCCATGATGGCTGCGCCCAGCCATGGATCTACCCGCAGCTTCTTCGCTGCGTTGTAGGCGACCATGATTGGCAGGAAGTAGAAGACGCTGCGCCACATGGCATCGACGAAAATCCAGGTGGCGGACTTATCCTCAGCGCGGAAGTCGACGATGTTCAGGCCGTCGAGTACAGCCGCAATCGCGATAATCAGCGATGCACCCAACAGCACGCCCAGGATTGGGCGGAAGGAATCCGAGAGGTACTCGAAGAAATTGTCCAGCCAGGAGTACTTGCCGCGTGCCTTCGAGCGAGCTTCTGCCTTAACGTCTGCGTCGGACTTAGTGGCGACTGCGCCGGCACCCTTCATTTCCGGTAGATGCTTAATTGCCGTGTACATCGATTCGACGCCACCGCCACAGATGACCTGGTAGCGGTTATCGCCCTGGTGAACGACACCGAGTACGCCCGGCACCTTGTCAATCTTGTCCTCGTTGATCTTGGAGACATCACCGAGTTCAAAACGCAGACGCGTCGCACAGTGCGTCATGCTTGTGATGTTTCCGGGTCCACCGAGGTTTTCAACTATTGCCCTCGCGCTGGAATCTTTTGACGACCCCATCGTGACCTTCCTTCACAGTAAGCAGGGCCGTTAAACGCAAAAAGACCCGAGGCGCCACAAACTGTGGGCCTCAGGTCTTGCCTCAAAAGAGTAACAACCCTGGGTTGATATCTATTAATTTCGACCCTACTCCGCTTTACATAGTTTTGACAAGGTAGTAATTCAAGCTCAAATTTCACATTTGGGGATAGCCTGGATTGCCTGTGGACAACCGCATGCAACCTATTTCGCGCTCAGTGCGGAAGTCGTAAGGTGGCAGCTATGAGGATTGGAGTTTTAGGTGTAGGAGCTGTCGGCGGCTGGTTTGGCGGTCGCCTCGTGCAAGCGGGTTATGATGTCGTCTTTCTCGCCCGCGGCGAGACCCTGACACGTCTTCGTGAGGTGGGGCTCACGCTTATCGACGAGCACGGGGAACGCAGCATTATCCCCGTCAAAGCAGCCGACAATTGGGGTGAACTCACTGCCGATGGCGTCGACGTCGATGTTGTGATTGCGGCAACCAAGGCGCTGCCGGGCAACGATCCTTTCCCGCAAGTTCCGGCTGGTGCAGCAGTGGTGACCACCCATAACTCGGTGGAAATCCCTTATTTGGCAGCGGGGCGGTTCGGTGAGGACAAGGTGTTCCCGGGTGTTATCCGCGGTTTCTTTATCCACACTGGCCCGGCAGAAGTCACCTTCCGACCAGGACCGATGAGCCTGAACATCGGCACATTCGATGACTCCACTAATGACCTGGTCGGGGCAGTTATCGAGGCATTGCACATGGCTGGGCTCGGTGGCGAACAGCTCCCGGATATCTGGGTCGATATCTGGGCAAAAGCGATGTTCGTGGCTAACCTCGGTGCCCTAGGTGCCCTGGCTGATAGTCCGATTGGTTACTTGCGTTCGGAAATGCGCGACAGCTTGACGCGGATGTTTGAAGAAACCGAGGCAGTCGGTCGAGCCTGCGGCGTTGCGCTGCCAGAGGACATCGTGTCGCGGACCTTGGCCTTTACTGATGATCAAGGGTACGACAACACCTCGTCGATGCAGCGCGACTACACCGCGGGACTTACCAATGAGCTCGATGCCCAGATTGGCGCAATCCGCCGGATGGGGCAGAAGGCGAAAGTGGAAACGCCGACGCTGGATCTGGTGTATGGCGCTCTGGTTGGGCGTCAACACAAGCATAAGAATTAAGAGCTGCGGTGCTCAGCTAAGTCAAACCGGAATTGGGGGATTGGAAAGACTGATGAAAATTGGATCGGACTACACGGAAAACAATGGGCTCATCATCGGTGAGGATGGATTGGCTCGACCGGCATGGGCTGCTCACAGTGAGCTGCTGAGAGAGTACTACGACACCGAGTGGGGGATGCCGGTGCGCGATGAGCAAGGACTATTCGAACGGCTCAGCCTGGAGGTATTTCAGGCGGGGTTGTCGTGGGAGACAGTGCTGAAGAAGCGGCCCGCGTTTCAGGAAGCCTTCGCGAACTTCGACCCCGATGCGGTTGCTGATTTCGATGACGAAGATGTCGAAAGATTGATGAATGATGAACGAATCATTCGGAATCACAGGAAGATTACCGCGGTAATCAATAACGCCGTGGCGACGATTGCTCTGCGTGAAAACGGCGGCTTAGCCGAGTTGATGTGGTCGTTTAAACCGGAGAAGTCTCCCGAGCCACGTTCAATCGAAGAGGTGCCCAGCTACTCCGAGGAGTCCAAGGCGCTTGCCAAGGCATTGAAGAAAGCTGGTTTTAAGTTCGTAGGCCCCACCACGGTCTTTGCATCAATGGCTGCCGTGGGGATTGTCGATATCAACATTGTTGGCGCACATCGGCGCGGTGCCTCTGGCGTTTTTGACTAGGGGAAAGGGGGATTTAACTAGCTAGGGGGAAAGAAAAAGAGCGTGCCACCCGGCACGCTCAAAATCTTTCGGTTCGTGTAGAACTACTTGTTCTCGTAGGAGTCGGAGTAGTTCTGGCCGTCCTCAGAGGTCCACTTCATGGTGTCCTTAGTGAACGGCTGCTCCCAGCCGTTTTCAATCTCCGACTCCGGTGCGGTCGGCAGACCAATCTCGTTTTCCAGTGCACCGTTGGCAACCCAGGTCTCGCGAATCTTACCGATCAGCGGCTGTGCACCATTAGTCTCTGGGGACTCAACGAAGGTGACGTTCTCGTATTCAGCGGCAACCGCGTCGCCGACCTTCTTAGCGGACTTGAACTCGCCAGCCTCAGAATCGTACGGGGAGGTGAAGGAAGAAGCTGCCTCGGTGATGGACTCAGGCAGGTCAGCCTCTGCCACATCCTCGCCAGCAGCGTCGCCCAGCCCCAGACCGTTCATAGCCTCGTTAGCCTTGTCCTTAGCGCCATCAGCAGCCTCGCCAGCCTTATCAGTGGCGTCGGTTGCTACCTGGCCCGCCTGATCCTTGGCGTTGTTAGCAGCATCCTGTGCGTCATCGGAAGAACATGCAGCCAGGCCGCCGAGAAGAGCGGCGGAGCCAACGATTGCGGTAGCGATACGGGTCATCTTCTTGTTCTGCATTTCAAAACCACTTTCTTGAGAGCTAACTAAGTTACCTATTCAATTATTGGCATCTTCCACTATTTGTCCGAATTAAATTCAAAGAGAAATTGACAATTCTTTTGAATATCGGACATTCGAAGATGGTGTGGCTTCAAAGCCGTACAGAAAGAACACTAGGTAATTCTGGGGCCTGTGCAAGTCAAATGGCGCGAATCTGTGCACTCTATGCTCTATTTGTTACCGAATGTGCGTGATTGCGAAATTGGAATAGTGCTGGTGAGGGCGTTGCGAGTAACGGAAAGGTATCAATCTTATTAAGCTTGACGTTTATTGCTTATTTTCTTTCTCTGCGTGGTTGGAGCCGCGGGCATCGTCGTCAAGCGTGTACTCGCCATCTGGCAGGACGAACCAGGCTAAGAGGTAAAGAGCTAGGAATCCAGCGCTAATCTTCCAGCCAATCATCGATCCAACGCAGGGAAGGATGATGTAGACCATTCGTGTGAAAGTGATATCCCAGCCTTGGCTTTCCGCGATTCCTGCGAGGACGCCACCGAGGAGGCGGTCATTACGCGAGCGGTAAATTTTCTTGGTGGGTTTTTCGGGAGCGGCGTCGCTCATTAGATAAATACTCCAAGGTATGGCTATTTAGGTATTTTTCGGTCGACCGCGCTTATACGTAAGTTTCCTTCGGCATGATAATCCATGCTGCGAGGTAGAGAAGAAACTGCGGACCAGGCATCAGGAAAGACGCGACAAATATAACGCGCAGCAAAGTCGCATCCCAGTTGAAATACTCAGCGAATCCACCGAGTACACCTGCAACCATTTTGTTATTGGTGGAACGGGTCAGTGACTTGTTGTTCATAACAATCAAGGGTAGCCCTGATCCGTCTAGTTCGCAGTGGTGCTAGCTCTACTAAATGTGCCGACTAAAAACAGCGTGTCCCAGCTAAAAACACCGCTACCCCAATACGGTTAGGTGGGGTAGCGGTGTGGGCGTCGTCAAGCGAGCTTTTACGGGGCTAATGCTAGCAGTCGTAGTAGAGCTCGAACTCCTGCGTCGTCGGGCGCAGACGTGCCGGCATAATCTCCTGCTCGAACTTGTAGCGGATATGCGCGTCGATGAGATCCTGTGTGAAGACATCGCCGGCAAGCAGGAACTCGTGGTCCTCTTCCAGCGCCTTCAGCGCACCCTCCAGCGAATGCGGGACGGTGGGGACGTCCTTGAGTTCCTCTGGTGGCAGCTCGTAGAGATCCTTGTCAATCGGCTTGCCAGGCTCGATGCGGTTCTTGATGCCGTCGAGACCAGCCATCATTGCGGCGGTGAAAGCCAAGTACGGGTTGCCCGACGGGTCCGGAGCGCGGAACTCGATGCGCTTGGCCTTCGGGTTTGCGCCGGTAATCGGGATTCGGATGGCGGCCGAGCGGTTCTCCTGGCTGTAGACCAAGTTGACGGGAGCCTCGAATCCCGGAACCAGGCGGTGGTAGCTGTTCATTGTCGGGTTGGTGAAAGCCAGGACTGCACCGGCGTGCTTCAAGATGCCGCCAATGTAGTAGCGCGCCATGTCGGACAGGCCACCGTAACCGTTTTCATCGTGGAATAGTGGCTTGCCATCCTTCCACAGTGACTGGTGGATGTGCATACCAGAGCCGCCATCGCCGGCCAACGGCTTCGGCATGAAGGTAGCGGACTTCTGGTTGAACTTGGCGGTGTTCTTCACCACGTACTTGAAAGTCTGCATGTCATCGGCGGCGTGCAGCAGGGTATTGAAACGATAGTTAATCTCCTGCTGACCGCCGGAGCCCATCTCGTGGTGGGAGCGCTCAACATGGAAGCCAACATCCTGCAGGTGCTCGCCGATTTCGTCACGAAGATCCTGCATGTGGTCATACGGAGCAGTAGGGAAGTAGCCGCCTTTGGTGCGCACCTTGTGGCCGAGGTTGCGCGATCCGTCCGGGTTTACCTTCACACCGGAGTTCCACCAGCCCTCAACCGAGTCCACCTCGTGGAATGACTTGTTTGAACTGGAGTCGTAGCGGACGGAGTCGAAGATGTAGAACTCTGCCTCAGCGCCAAAATTACAGGTATCGGCGAAGCCCAGTTCGTTCAGGTAGTTCTCGGCCTTACGGGCAATATTGCGCGGGTCGCGACTAAACGGCTCGCGGGTGTGCGGGTCATGGACGAAGAACTTCATGTTCAGCGTCTTCGACTTACGGAACGGGTCGATGAAAGCCGTGTCCAGGTCTGGCAGCAGCATCATGTCGGAGTTATCCACCGAGGTGTAACCCGCAATGGACGATCCGTCGAAGGCAAGGCCCTCGTAAGCGGAGTCCTCATCAAACTCGGATACCGGAACGGTTAGGTGCTGTTCGATGCCGGGAACGTCGGTGAACTGGACGTCTACCCAGCGAATGTCATTGTCCCGGATGTATCGTTGGATTCCTTCCGGAGTTGTCTGGTCACTGCTGGGTTTGAACTTACCCATTGGTAAAACTCGCCTACTTCGCGTCTAGCTTGTTGAGCTTACTAATCGTGTTGTCGAACTTACTGGTCACTACTACTTCAGCAGCGGAACATCCCACAGGTTCAGCTTGGTGCCGATGCCCTTTGCCAGGGCGTTGTCGTAGACATCGGAGGCCCAGGCGACGTCCTCGACTGGCATGCCTCCGATGGAGTAGCAGAAGATTTCCTCGTCGTTCTGGCGACCCGGAGCCTTACCGGAAGCGATATCACCAATGTTGACAAGCTTCTCGGCGGGAAGGGTGCCCTCTTCCTTCATGTCCCACCAGCGGTTACCCGGAATACCGAGCAAGCGCTCATAGGTCACGTCTGGGCCGTTCTCGTTGAACCACTCTTCGTACAGGCCGGTGTAGTCAACGACGAGGTTGCAGTCGTCGGAACGCACGAAGTCGTCGTCGAGGCGTGCAGCGGCCGGCATGAGCAGCAGCGCGCCGGGCTTCAGATACTCCTTCTTGAAGTACGGGAAACCGGCCGGACCATCGGAGGAAGTCGAGGTGCCGGCGATGAGGATGTCGGAGTCGCGGATGGCCTCTTCTTCGGTCTCGACGATACGGACCTCTTCCAGCTGCGGGAACTCGTTCTTAATCCAATCGACAGCCTTCTGAGTCGAGGCCTGGGAGCGGCCCTTGACCTTGACCTTCTTAATGCCCGGACGCTGCGACATGGCAGAGCCGAGAATGGTGCGGCTCATAACACCCGGGCCAATGATGCCAACGACCTCGGCGTCTTCGACGGCAAGGTGCTTGACGCCGACACCCGGAACAGCGCCAGTGCGGTATGCCGACAGGAGGTTTGCCGACATGACAGCCTTCGGGGCACCCGTAATTGCATCGTTGAGAATGAACAGGTGGATCGAACGTGGCAGGTCGTTCTGGCGGTTATCGGCATTGGAGCCGTACCACTTCACACCTGCGCCGTTGAAGCGACCACCGAGGTAAGCGGGCATTGCCATGAAACGACGGTCAGGGCCATTTGCCGGCATACCCTCATGGATTGGGTTATCCGGGAAGTTGATCTGGGCACCGTGGGAGTTAGCGGAAGCACCGGCCATGCGGTAGTCGCCGTCAGCCAGCAGAATCAGGGTTTCTTCCATGGTCTCAACACACTTGGCGAAATCCGTGACACCAGCTTCAACCATGTCCGGTTCGCTGAGGTAGAGAAAATCAATGCGAGTTGAGTTTTCTGGGTTGGCAGCGTTTTCGTTAGTCAAGAATGCTCAAATCCTTCTTAATGTTCATCGGCCACCCTATGCGGCGGCTCTGCTTAAGAAATTCCAGATGCATGCTCTCCAGAATCAATCAAATCGCCTCGGCGTGGGCTCTCGAGTCGCCATTTCCGAGGGGTATGGCGTACCACCATACGGAAAAACCACAGCGTAGGGGCGTTTACGCAGTTTTCAGCACGACATTCCCGCTTTACGACGGTCACAGCGACAGAGCCCAACTTCCGTCAATAAGTTGCCCGTAATAACTACTTCGACATGCACAATTGATACTTTTTGAGAACGATTACAGATGAGTGAATTATCCTCCCACGCATCAATGTTTATGAACTTTGTCACATGTCATTAAGTTGCGACACATTTCTGGTTCAACGGGCGTGATTGCCTGGCATCCTACCTTCGCAGCATGCCCCATCCGCTCTTGGTGTCCGCCCCCTTGCGGTGTCCCTCGCATCCGTCCCTCGTGTTGTCCCTAGCGCCACCCTCGCACGTATGGCCAATTTCCTGGCACTTATCGATGATTTTCCTTGACTTATCGACGATTTTTCGTCACTTATCGACGGCTGTCCGGCACTTATGCGCACGGTATCCTCCCCACCCTGTCACTTGTCGATGCGCTGTTCACTTATGGCCACGCTATAGCGCATCGACAAGTGAATATTGCATCGATAAGACTGGGGCGGAGAGTGTGCAACTCTACTCGTGCAGGGGTCGCGGCCCTTTTGTGGTGGTGTATGGCCCTGTTCAGGGGAGTGGCCCGCAACCGCGCACAAATTCGTGCTCACATACGCGCGCGTATGAGGGCCCAGGCACCCGCAGCCAGCATGGCCGCAACGAAAAACCGCCTGACCACATTAACTGTGGTCAGGCGGCATCTAACAAGCTCGTTGGGCGGCCATGAGGAGCAATGGGGGGGGGGGTGCTTGCTGTGGCCGTCGTGAAGCGAAAACTTTAGCAGTCGTAGTACATTTCGTATTCCTGCGGAGTGGGGCGCAGGCGAACCGGCTCGATCTCGTTTTCGTACTTGTAGTCGATGTAGGTCTGGATGAGGTCCTCGGTGAAGACATCGCCCTCGAGCAGGAACTCGTGGTCGTTGCGCAGGGCCTCGAGTGCGGCCTCGAGAGAGGTCGGAGCCTGCGGGATGTCGGCGGCTTCCTCCGGCGGGAGCTCGTAGAGATCCTTGTCGACCGGAGCGTGCGGTTCGATGCGGTTCTTCACGCCGTCCAGTCCGGCCATCATCATGGCAGCGAAGCCAAGGTACGGGTTGCCCGACGGGTCCGGGGCGCGGAACTCGATGCGCTTTGCCTTCGGGTTGGAGCCGGTGATCGGAATGCGAACAGCGGCGGAGCGATTGCGCTGTGAGTAGACCAGGTTAATCGGAGCCTCGAAGCCCTTGACCAGGCGGTGGTAGGAGTTCAGGGTCGGGTTGGTGAAGGCCAGTACCGCACCTGCGTGGTGCAGGATGCCGCCGATGTACCAGCGAGCGATGTCCGACAGTCCTGCGTAACCGGCCTCATCGTGGAACAGCGGCTTGCCGTCCTTCCACAGCGACTGGTGAGCGTGCATGCCCGAGCCGTTGTCGCCAGCCAGCGGCTTCGGCATAAAGGTGACGGACTTGCCCTCTTCCCAGGCGGTGTTCTTGATGATGTACTTGAAGGTCTGCAGGTCGTCTGCAGCGTGCAACATCGTGTTGAACTTGTAGTTGATCTCCTGCTGGCCACCGGTGCCGACCTCGTGGTGGGCGCGCTCCAGGTCGAAGCCGGCGTCAGCGAGCTTCAGGCACATCTTGTCGCGGAGGTCCTGGTAGTGGTCGTACGGAGCGGTAGGGAAGTAGCCGCCCTTCAGACGGGTCTTGTAACCCAGGTTTGCAGAGCCGTCCGGGTTCTGGTCCTTGCCGCGGTTCCACCAGCCTTCGATGGAATCAACTTCGTAGAAGCCGCGGTTGGTGTCGGTCTCGAACTTGACGTTGTCGAAGATGTAAAACTCAGCCTCAGCACCGAAGAAGCAGGTGTCGGCGATGCCGGTAGAGATGAGGTATTCCTCCGCCTTCTTCGCGACGTTACGTGGGTCGCGGGAGAACGGCTCGAGGGTAAACGGATCGTGGACGAAGAACTTGACGTTCAGGGTCTTTGCCTTGCGGAACGGGTCAATGCGCGCAGTGCTCAGGTCGGGTAGCAGTGCCATGTCGGACTCGTCGATGGAAGTGAAACCACGAATCGAGGAACCGTCGAATGCCAGGCCTTCGGCCATCGCGTCCTCGTCAAATGCGGATGCCGGGATGGTGAAGTGTTGCTCGATGCCGGGAACATCCGTGAAGCGGACGTCTACGAACTCGACGCCCTCTTCCTTGATATACGCGACTACTTCCTCGGGAGTTTTGAAGGACATGTGCGGTCTCCTTAGTTGGCCTTGTTTAGTACGCAGCAGGGAATTCTTGCACGATGTTTCGTGCACCTGCCGCGCTGTCAAGGACTGGCCGGTTGACGCCTTCAAGCTTAACGAACCACGCATTCATTCTGGAATTAGAACCACGAATTTCTGGCATGGCGCGTGAGAAATTCGCCAATACGGAATGGGTTACGCAAATAGGGAGCGGGTTATCTATTTGTGGAAACAAGGCAATACCCTGCGCATTCATGTCACACACGCTTTACGACGCGCCTTTAGCTCCCATGCTGATAAGAAAATGGAAAAGGCGACGCAACATCGCCCCCGGATTACCCCCGCACGCGCTGAATGGCTGTCCCAGCCCGTGATTTGATAGCCGGATTGCTGCATTAGACTATGAACCCATGGAAGAAAAGCACAGTTGGCTAGATGGCCCTCAGATTCCGGGAGAGTTCGATAATCCGGACAAGCTCTCGGACTATCCCGGCCAGGCATTGGGTCTTGCCCCCGATGGCCCAGGATCGCAAGCGACGTTGATGCGTCGCGTCGGCGGCATTCTCATTGACTGGATTATTTCCTTGATGATTGCCGGCGCTTTTTCGATGTTCTTCGGCCCGAGCGAGGCGCAGATTGACCAGTTCGGAGATTCGTTTATCGCCTGGCAGTCATTCCTTGCGACCTATTCGCCAGTTGTCTTCCTCATTATTGGCACGGTGTCGGTTTGGCTGTTCGCCCGCACTCCGGGCCAGTGGATGATGAAGATGGGTGTCGCTCGCGTGGACAAGCCCGGCGAGCGAGTTGGCTTTGTTCGTGCCTTCTTCCGCAGCTTGCTTACTCTTTTCTTGCTGCCGCCAGCAATCACCGACTCGGATATGCGCGGCATGCACGACCGTGCCACTGGCACGGCCGTCATTTTGGGTTAGCGCTATAGCACCAACACGACCAGGACCTGGGCGAGAATAATCTTCATGATCATGGCCATTGGATACACCGTTGTGTATCCCATTGCCGGCAACTCGTTCTTGGCCTGGTCGTTGACGTATGAGAGCACTGCCGGGTGAGTCTGCAAGCCCGAGAGGATACCCGCAGTTTGGCCGAATGGAATCTTCAGCACACGGTGACCGACAATGAGGGTCAACAGTGCGGAGCTAAACGCGATGATGGCGGCAAGACCCAGAACTGTCAGTGATGCCGGGTCAGACAACGCAGCCTGGAATCCCTTACCGGCAGTGGTGCCGATACCAGCCAGGAACAGTGCTAGACCCATGGTGCGGAACGCCAGGTTGGCCGAGTAGGGGATAGGCCAAACCAACGGGCCAGTGCGACCGACAGCACCCAGAATCAGCGCCACAACCAGTGGACCACCAGCGGATCCCAGGGCTAGCGAGCTGCCGCCCGGAAGCGGAATCTTGATGAGACCCACCAAGACACCCAGCGTAAGCCCAAGGGTGAGCGGCAAGAGGTTGACGTCGGAAAGCTTCTTGTAAGAGTCGCCGAAGAACTTTGTTGCGTCCTTGATTTTCTCTGGCGGTGCAACTACGCGGACGCGATCACCAAGCTCTAGGCGCATGTTTGGTTCCGCGACGATGTCGTGGTCGCCGCGGCGAATACGCGTAATGATCATGCCGTCCATGCGAGTCTGAAGCTCCGCGATGGGTACTCCAACCACGTCAGATGCAGAGACGAAGATGCGGCGGAAGTCCAGGCGGCCGTCGTGTGTCGGATCGCCTGGCATAAGCTCGCCAAGGTACTCGGCGGCACGAGCAATTTCTTCCTCTGTGCCGACGACGGAAATAATATCGCCGACGGAGACAGTGTCACCCGGAGATGGAATGTAGAGGTGGCCCTTGTACTCAATACGCGAAACCGTAATGTCCAAACCGAACTTCGACGGAAGGTCAGTGATGGAAGGCAGGTCGTCCTTGAGGATCTTGATGTCCCGAGTATGCAGCGGAAGTGCGGCGACACCTGCGTCAATGGCTTCCTGGTCGTGATCGACGCGGAAGACCTTCGACATAATGCCGATAGAGGCAATCACTGCCAGCACACCGATTGGGTAGGCCAGGGAGTAACCAATCACCGGCATATCGTGCGCAGCGGCCAGCTCGCCCTTATCCGAAATGAGGCTAGGAAGAGCATCGACGATTGCTGCCATAGCCGGGGTGTTGGTCAGGGCGCCTGTGAAGGCGCCTGCGCCTTCCACCGGATCGATAGGCAAAAACTTGATCAGCAGGAAAGACTCGATGGTGACAACTGCGAGCACACCAATGCCGAACAGGTTGTGCTTGATGCCGCGCGAGCGTAACGAGCTGAAGAACTCGGGGCCCGCCTCCAGCCCGATGGTGTAGACGAATAATGCCAGGCCCACGATGTAAATCAACGGGGAGATTTGAATTTCCGGCTCAATAGTCGCGAGGATAAGGCCGACGAAGAGGACGGCAGCCACGCCAAGCTTGAAGCCGAAGATCTTGATCTGGCCAATTGCCAGGCCAAGAAACAAAATCACTAGAAGCGCTAAGAGTTCATTTTCAGCCAAGAGTTGCACATATCCCATGGTGGCACAACTAGCAGTAATCTTCATTAAGCATTGTTTCCAGCAAGGATACGACCTTTGCTGACAGCGTGATAAGTGAGAGCAATCACTTCAACAAGACATCAATAACTGTGTGTGAAGACATGGCTTTAGGCATCGTTTTAAAGCTTTAAAGCACAAAAAAAGGGGGCCCGAAAGCCCCTTTTTTCTGCTTCAACCTAGATTGCCCCTCGGTGGGTTGCCCGAGCAACCGACCCTGGTGAAACCTAGCTAAAACCTCTAGTGCTTCTTGCCGCGATTGGCGGCACGGCGCGCACGACGGTTCATGCCGGCCTGTGGGTTAGCGCCCTTCGGCATTGGACCCTTGGGCATGTTCGCGCGCGCATCGCGAATACGGTCCATCGACTGGATGCGCTCATTCAGAGCGTTAGCCTGATCCTTATTCAGGTTGCGCGGCAAACGCATGAGTTCGCGCTGCAGCTTCTTCGGCGGGACCTGGCCCTCGTCGCTACCAGCAATCATGTCGTAAATCGGAGCTTCGCCCGCAATGCGTGCCAGCGACTTCTTTTCACGAGCAATCATCTGCTTGACGCGGTTCGGATCACCTTCACCGACCAGCACAACACCGGCGTTACCAATAACACGGTGAACAGCATCCATGTGCTGATTAGCGACAACACCGGTCTTGACGTGCCAGACATAGCCAACGCCCTGACGCATATTGTCCAGCGTCCACGCCGCAGCGCCGGCCTGGCCTTCCGCCTCTGTGTAGAAGGACGCCTCAAGACGCTTAGAGAAGATGTACATCGCGACCATAAAGCCGATCGAGATACCAATAATCGTCAGAACCCAGGGCCAGACTCCACCAATGAGCAGACCAAGCAGTAACAGCAGGATAATTGGACCGAAGAAGCCCAGCGCCATGTAAGGCACGAGCTTGTTGTCCCGCGAGCGCTGCAGCTTAAACGCCTGCCACATCTGGCTACGAGTCTGCTTACGCTGAGCGCGCTTGGCGGCGCGGTTCGCCTTCTTCATTTCTTTCGCATCATTGGTCGCCATAATCACCAACTTTAGGGCATGCGATGTAGTTTTAGGCAATAGACCGCGCCGTAGCGCCGTTTCGCTTTACGACGGCGCTGCGGCCGTCAGCCTCTAGGAAGCCGGAATAGCCGAAGTGACTGGCGTATCCTCCGATGCGCCATAGCGGTCGAGCAGCGTCGAGGCTTCCTGAAGCGCGAGGTTGTTGTCGTTGTCGTCGGCAAGCGCGGACAGATGCGCCGGCAGTTCCTGACCGCGGTGCGCCAGTGCGCGGGCGTAGAGCCGTCCAGCGCGGTAGGAAGAGCGGACCAGCGGGCCGGACATGACGCCGGCAAAGCCCATCTCTTCAGCGGTCTTGGAGAGCTTGACGAACTCCTCCGGCTTAACCCAACGTTCAATTGGATGGTGCAGTGGAGTGGGGCGGAGGTATTGAGTAATCGTCAGAATATCGCAGCCGGCATCGTGCAAATCCTGCATAGCGGAGATGATCTCGTCATAGGTTTCGCCCATGCCCAGGATGAGGTTGGACTTGGTAACCAGTCCAGCTTCGCGAGCGCGAGTGATGAGTTCCAAGGAACGCTCGTAGCGGAATGCGGGGCGGATGCGCTTGAAGATACGAGGCACCGTCTCCACGTTGTGGGCGAAAACCTCAGGCTTGGCATCGAAGACCTGCTGTGCTGCAGATTCGTCGCCACGGAAGTCATCGACAAGGAGCTCGACTCCGGTATTCGGGTTGAGTTCGTGGATCTGGCGGCAGGTCTCAGCGTAGAGCCAGGATGCACCGTCGGGCAGATCGTCGCGGGCGACACCGGTGATAGTGGCGTAACGAAGACCCATCTCGCGGACGGATTCCGCAACACGACGCGGCTCATCCTTATCCAATGGGTCGGGCTTGGCTGAGTTAATCTGGCAGAAGTCGCAGCGGCGGGTGCACTTATCGCCGCCGATGAGGAAGGTGGCCTCGCGGTCTTCCCAACATTCGTGAATGTTCGGGCAGCCAGCCTCCTGACAGACCGTGTGCAAAGAGGCACCCGAGACACGGTTTTTCATGTCCTTGTAGCTGGGGCCCGGACGAACCTGGTTGCGAATCCACCGGGGCTTGTTCTCGATAGGGGTCTCGGCATTTCGTGCCTCGACGCGCAGTAACTTACGTCCTTCTGGCTTAACAGTCACAGTTTCATCCTACTCTTTTGTTGATGAGTACTCGAATATGCCGGTGGTGGAGTTGTGCTTCACCCGGTGTGGCAGGTCCTTCGTGGGGTCGGGCGCGGAGCCGAAGGAATGGTCGGCAACGGTCAAACGGCCTTCCAAAGCATCTTGCAAATCTGCCAGAAGCGGCTCTGTCATCTCTGACACGCTAACATTTCGGTCAAGCTCCCGGGATAGGGCGGTCACTCCAGCATCGGAGATGCCACACGGGATGATGTAGTTGTAGAACTCCATAGAGTTGTCGCAGTTCAGACTGAGTCCGTGCATGGTTACACCATGGGTCACGCGGATTCCCAGTGCCGCAATCTTTCGGTCGCTCAGTCCGTTTGATGCGGGAACCCATACCCCCGAGCGGCCATCGATGCGGCCAGCAGCCGCGATGCCGGCTCGGCGAACGGTTTGAATGAGGGCTTCTTCCAGTCTGCGGACGTAGTCCACCACATCGACCGGCTGAGCGAGCTTGATGATGGGATACATCACAAGCTGGCCCGGGCCGTGCCAGGTGATGCGGCCACCGCGGTCGACATCGACGACCGGCAACCCATTGGTAGGACGGTCCTCCGGCTGGGTGCGCTTTCCTGCTGTGTAAAGACTCGGGTGCTCAAGCACGAGAACCTGATCTGGAATTAGGTCTTTCGCACGCTTGGCAGCAAGGTCTGCCTGTAGGTGCCAGGTCTCTTCGTAGTCGACAAGGCCGAGATGTTGAATCTCGATGTCGGAGCTTGATTCCCGAATGGATTCATCTGCGCGAGTAAAAGGTTTTCTTGGGGCAGTCATGGTGGCCTATAGGATACGCCGAAATTCTGTAGGCCTCAGATTACTTGTTACTTGGATAGCGCCAAACTTACTTGGATAGCGCCAGACGTAAAAATACCCCGGTGGTCACTAGAAAGTGACCGCCGGGGTAAAAGTGGCGTGCTTTTGTGGGCTTAGCCGAAGACGACGCGGAGGATGGAAACGGTGATTGCCGAGATACCTGCAGCGGCCGGAAGGGTAATAACCCAGGCCAAACCAATCGGCTTCATCAGGTTCCAGTTAGCGGCACGGTTAACGATACCGACACCGAGAACGGCACCAATCAGAATGTGGGTGGAGGAAACCGGCAGACCCAGCAGGGAAGCAATCATAACGACCACAGCAGCGGAAAGCTCTGCGGCAAAACCCGATGCTGGGTGGATCTCAGTCAGGCCGGATCCGACGGTCTTGATAACGAAGCGGCCGATAAACCACAGACCGGAGATGAGAGCGACACCCATGGTGGTCATGACTGCCAGCGGGACGCCGGACTCGGAAGAGATCTCGTTGGTACGGAGAACATCCAGAATTGCGACGAACGGGCCAAGCGCGTTAGCGATGTCGTTCGAGCCGTGGGAGAAAGCGAATGCAGCAGCGGTGAAGACCTGCATCCAGCTGAACAGCAGGAAGGTGGAACGATCCAAATCCTGACGCTTCAAAGTACGCGCGAAGATGTAAACGGCAAGCCACACTGCGGTGGCGATCATGCCCATAATCAGGAAGTTGTCCAGGCTGGAAAGCCCTAGGTGAAGGTTCTTCAGACCCTTGAACAGCATCATCGCGGAGATGACAATAGAGCCCAGGGCTGCTAGACCCGGAACCCAAGCTTCCAGCGCACGGTGAGCGCGGACATCATCAACCTTGGATTCGATGTGGACGAGCTTGCGGAAGTACTCAGACTCCAGGTCATCCGGAGTCCAGTCGTTGTCACGCATCGTCGTCGCGTCGCGAAGCATCGCGTTGGTGTACGAGATCTGATCGTGCTCAGGGAGCTTTTCGAAGTCGTCGCGGTGCTGCGCCTTGAGGTCCGCCTTTTCCTGGTGGATGGCCTGCAGCTGCTTGGAAGCCTTGTCGTTGTAGACGAGAATCGAGTTCTTAATGCCGCCGAACAGGAGGAACGCGACCAAACCGCCGAGGAGCGGAGAGAGGACCCAAGAAACGGCGATCTGACCGATCTGATCCCACTGGACCATGCTCCAGCCACCCTTGCCGGTGATAAAACCGACCGTCAGTGCGGCACCGACGATACCGCCGACGATGGAGTGGGTAGTGGAAACTGGCCAACCCATGCGGGTGGCAACGAGGAGCCACACTGCCGCGCCGAGAAGCGCGGACATCATGATGAAGGCGAACTCCATCGGGTCCAAACCGTGGATTGCGTTCAGGTCCACAATGCCGGAACGGACGGTGTCAGTAACCTCGCCACCAGCGAGGACGGCGCCCGAAACCTCAAAGACTGAAGCGACAACAAGCGCCTGCTTCATGCTCAGGGTGCCGGCACCGACTGAAGTACCGAAGGAGTTAGCAACGTCGTTACCGCCGATGTTGAACGCCATGAAGACGGCGAACGCGATGGTAATCAGAAGAATTGCCGTATTTGCCTGCGGGCCCACAAAGTCATAAGCCCAGAAGACAAAAATTACGATGTTGATTGCAAGAAGCCCGCCGAAGAAGAGGTGCCACCACTTATCTGAGGAGCTCGATTGCTCAGATGATGTGGTCCCGGTCGACGAACTAGTATTCGCTGGAGCCGAGGACATGCTCCACCTTTCTAAGTTACGTACAGAGAGCAAAAATAGGCACGCCAAAGAAGCCTGCTGTCTAATGATTTCTTAGATTGGTAAAGGCTAATTGCTAACTAGGTGACGGCGAGGTTAACAAATAATGAATTTAATTATCGCTATCTTCAGCTCTCGTCGGTGTAGCTGAAAGCGATAGCCGGAACTGTGTGCGGGGGTGTGTGGTGTTCTCGCATTTCGGCAGGACAAAAAGTATGCGCATTTGCTACTTGCAGCTTTGCTTTCGGTTCGACCCTCCCGCTGTCTGCTAATGGCTTAACGGCGCAATAACAGCACGTTAATTCTTTGTGCCGATGGAGCCTTTGCTAGCTATGTGTGGCTACGTGAAATCTGAGCACTAGCCAAGAATAGGGGGCCTGCGCATTTGAAGGAATCGCTGATTAGGTTCAACTGCGGGACGAATGCGGCAAAAGAAATACCCGCGTCAGCCGCAAAGTGCGACTAACGCGGGCAGGGAAGAGGCAGAACCTCCTGCTAGCAAGCCAGCTAGATTCCCGCGGCGCTACTACCCCAGGAAGGGAGCAAGCTGCTTAGAGCTGCAGATCCGATTCGAAGTTAGCAACCTCGAGGCGGTCAACAACGGTCGTCATAAAGCGACCTGCATCAGCGCCGTCGATCAGGCGGTGATCGTAGGTAATTGGCAGGAAGACCATGGCGCGAATACCAATGGCATCTGCCTCATTCTCGGTGACGACTACTGCGCGCTTCTTAATCGCGCCGGTGCCGACCATTGCGGCCTGCGGCGGAACCAGAATCGGAGTGTCGGTCAGAGCGCCCTCGGAGCCGATGTTGGTAATGGTGAAGGTGCCGCCGGACAGGTCGTTCGGGGTCAGCTTGTTGTTGCGAGCGCGGTCTGCGATGTCCGCAATAGCAGCAGCCAGCTCCGGCAGGGACATATCCTGAGCGTTGTGGATGACCGGGGAGAGCAAACCCCGCTCGGTATCGACAGCGATACCCAGGTTGACCTGCTCGTGGTAGGTAATCTCCTTGGTCTCTTCGTTCCAGGAAGCGTTGACGTTCGGGTGGCTGACCAGAGCCTCAACGATTGCCTTTGCAAAGAATGGCAGGAAGGTCAGCTTCGCGCCGTGCTTCTTCTCGAACTCAGCCTTCTTAGTAGCGCGCAGATCCCAGATGGCAGTCATATCGGCCTCGTGGACCTGGGTCAGCTGTGCGGAAGTCTGCAGAGACTCGAGGGTCTTGGCAGCGGTAATCTCGCGGATGCGGTTGACACGCTGGGTGGTGCCGCGCAGCTCAGCGAGCTCAGGGCGAACGCCCTTGGTGGACCAGTTGGAGCCGGACTCAGCAGTAGTCTCCTGGCCGCCCTCGGCAGCGCGCAGAACATCCTGCTTACGAATGCGGCCGCCGATTCCAGAGCCCTCGACCTTAGTCAGGTCAACGCCGTGCTTGTCAGCCAGCTTGCGGACCAGCGGGGTGACGTAAGGAACGTCCTTGTTAGCGGAAGGCTTGGATTCAGCCTTCGGAGCCTCAGCCTTCGGAGTCTCCTTCTTCGGCTCTTCCTTCTTCGGCTCCGGCTTGGACTCTGCCTTCGGCTCTTCCTTCTTCGGCTCAGGCTTGGATTCAGCCTTTGGAGCTTCCTTCTTCGGTGCAGCCTTCTTTGGCTGGCCACTGCCAACGCGAGCGATGACCTCGCCGACGTCAACGGTGTCGTCTTCGTCGTAGAGGACCTCGAGCAGGGTGCCTGCGACCGGGGAAGGAATTTCGGTGTCGACCTTGTCGGTGGAAACCTCGAGCAACGGTTCGTCGACCTCGACGGTGTCGCCGACCTTCTTCAGCCAGGTGGTGATGGTGCCTTCGGTGACGGATTCGCCGAGCTCCGGCATCTCAACGTCAGTAGCGTCGCCAGCGTCAACGTCAGTGGAGTCTTCCTCAGTCTCCTCGTTAGCCTTTACTGGCTCCTCGTCCTTCTCGACTGTGGCAGATGCCTCCTCGGCCTCTTCCTTGGCGGCTGGAGCAGCGTCTGCATCGCCAACGCGAGCGATGACCTCGCCGACGTCAACGGTGTCGTCTTCGTCGTAGAGGACCTCGAGCAGGGTGCCTGCGACCGGGGAAGGAATTTCGGTGTCGACCTTGTCGGTGGAAACCTCGAGCAACGGTTCGTCGACCTCGACGGTGTCGCCGACCTTCTTCAGCCAAGTGGTAATCGTGCCTTCGGTGACGGACTCGCCGAGCTCCGGCATCTCAACATCAGTAGCGGAACCGGAGGCAGCCTTCGGTGCTTCCTTCTTTGGCTCTTCAGCGTCTTCCTTCGGAGCCTCTTCCTCGGTCTCCTCAGCGGAATCGTCAGTGCCTTCCGGCTCTTCGCCCGGCTCGCCGACCTTTGCGATGACCTCGCCAACATCGACGGTGTCGTCTTCTTCAAAGAGAATCTCGGTGAGAACACCGGCGACCGGAGATGGAATTTCGGTGTCGACCTTGTCGGTGGAAACCTCGAGCAACGGTTCGTCGACCTCGACGGTGTCGCCGACCTTCTTCAGCCAGGTGGTAATGGTGCCTTCGGTAACTGATTCACCGAGCTCCGGCATCTCAATAGAGGTCGCCATGTTTGTGCACTCCTCGAAAAGTTAAGAAATCTCGTTTTAAGACGGTTATTACAAATTAGCTTACAGGTTGAAAACTCTGCTTGCCCCGTGGGCTGCGCCCGCTTTCGACTGGTGCTTGGAATAGCTCATTCCAGCCATGATTCCAGCCGGGCGGGACGCAGTCGGATGACCGGCTACTTCGTTGCCAAATCCTCAATCACAGAGAACATCGTCCGAACCGGAACACCAGTGCCCCGCTTCGGGGTATAACCATACTCCCCGGTGGTGTTGAAGGCCGGACCGGCAACGTCGATGTGAACCCATTCAACATCCTCGCCAACGAATTCGCGCAGGTATGCAGCTGCAACGCTCATGCCACCAAAGCGAGAGTTCGTGACATTCCGCAGGTCAGCTACCGGCGACTTCAGGGCCTCTGCTAGCTCAACTGGAATCGGCATTGCCCAACCATTTTCACCAATGCTCTGAGACAGCTCTGCAACACGGTCACGGAACTCGTCGTTACCCAGGACACCCGGGGTGCGCTCGCCAAGAGCGACTAGCTGCGCACCGGTCAGGGTGGCGGTGTCAATCAGGTGAGTCGGATTGTCTTCGCAGGCGCGGACAATGGCATCTGCGAGTACGAGGCGGCCCTCTGCGTCGGTATTCAGAATCTCAATGGTCTTACCGCCGTACTGTGTGATGACATCGCCCGGACGGTACGCCTTACCGCCCGGCATGTTCTCCGCCATTGGAACGGTTGCGGTCACTGGGGTGGATACGCCTAGGCGAGCAGCCAGGACGACTGTGGCAATAACAGCCGCAGCGCCGCCCATATCGGAGATCATGTTCTCCATGCTGGCACCCGGCTTCAGCGAAATACCGCCAGTATCAAAGGTGATGCCCTTACCGACCAGGCCCAGCGAATTCTCTGCCGACTCATCGCCCTTCCAGATCAGGCGCACCAGGCGCGGCCCGCGCGAGGATCCACCACCCACGGCATTGAGGCCTCCGAAACCGCCGGCGCGCAGAGCGTCGTCGTCAAGCACCTCGACCTCGAGCCCCGCGTCACGGCCCAGCGCTGCAGCAGCGTCAGCAAACGTCTCGGGGTAGAGGTGCGACGATGCTGTATTGACGAAGTCACGCGCGGTGGCAACGGCATCTACAATTGCCGAAGCGCGCTTTACGACGTCGTCATCAGCGCCCAACACAACCACCTTCTGGGTGGCCTCGTTGCTTTCTTCGTCGCTCTTCTGACCGGAGTAAGCGTAAGCGCCCAGCGCAAAGCCCTCGGCTGCAGCCTGCGGATCGATGGCGCCGAGAGTGTTAAAGACCACCTTGGCCTTGGTCATACGGCGCGCAGCGGCGCCGCAGGCACGGCGGATGTCCTCGGCATCCAGGTCCTCAGAACCCACGCCAACGCCCGTGACACTGTCGACATCCAGGCCAGCAGGAGCCGGGATGGTGGTCACGGACTCGGCCTTAGCGCTGGCGGAGACTGCCTCAAAGGAGGCGAGCAGCTGCTCTGCAACCGAACCGATGGCCTCGGGTGCGACCAGCTCGAGGCCATCCTCGCCGTCGATAAGCGCGACGAGGACCGCGTCGGCGTCCGCGGGCAGAGAGTTGTCGGCAGCGATGACCACGCGAGTGCCGATAGCCGGCAGGTAATTGGACAAAACAGCGGCGTTGCGAGAGGCGCCGAGCTGTGCCGAATCATTGTTAGCGGGGACTGACATGTAGTTGCATCTCCTTGTAGTCGTACTATGTGGTACACCACCGTATCCCTATTTGCCGGTTCGTGTCCTTCACCCCTGGACAGCGGACTGACGAGCCAGCGCCACGACTATTGGAATGTACCCGCGCCTAGTGCCCGCGACGCTGACATTGCCCTGACTAACACGGTCTTTCGGGGGCGAGTATTGATACGACTCGATCCTCGACGGTTTAGGATGAAAGACATGTCTGCTTTGGAATTTGCAATCGAACGTAACCCGAATCCACTCTCTGATGCCGAGCGCGAGGAGATTCTGGGCAACCCTGGTTTTGGTAAGCACTTCACCGACCACATGGTCCGAATTGACTGGACTGCAGACAAGGGCTGGCATGACGCCAAGCTGCAGGCATACGGTTCGATTGAAATGCAGCCGTCTTCTTCGGTCCTGCATTACGGGCAGTCGATTTTTGAGGGCCTGAAGGCGTATCGCATGCCGGATGGTTCCATTGTTACTTTCCGCCCGGAGCAGAACGCCCGTCGCTTCCAGCGCTCCGCTGACCGCATTGCAATGCCGCAGCTGCCGGAGGAGACCTTCCTCGAGGCAATTCGCCTACTGGTTGAAGCCGATGCAGCATGGGTGCCGCCAGCTGGTGGCGAAGAATCCCTGTACCTGCGTCCAATCATGTTCTCCACCGAGAGCACCCTGGGCGTGCACCCGTCGAACTCTTACACCTTCCTGCTCATCGCTTCACCTGCCGGCGCGTACTTCTCCGGTGGCATTAACCCGGTGACCGTGTGGATCTCCCACGAGTACGTGCGTGCCGCGCCGGGCGGCACCGGTGCTGCGAAGTTCGCAGGTAACTATGCAGCTTCGCTGGCGGCTCAGCAGCAGGCAGAGGAAAAGGGCTGCGACCAGGTTGTGTGGCTGGACGCTGTCGAGCGCAAGTACATCGAGGAGATGGGCGGCATGAACCTGGCGTTTATCTACCCGGATGAGAATGCTGACGCTGGTGTTCGGCTGGTGACTCCAGAGCTGTCTGGTTCGCTGCTGCCGGGCATTACTCGGGCATCGCTGCTGCAGGCTGCTCAGGATCTGGGCATGAATGTCGAGGAGCGTCGCATTTCCACCGAGGAATGGAAGAATGATGCCACCTCCGGTGTTATGAGCGAGGCATTCGCCTGCGGTACTGCTGCAGTCATCACCCCGGTCGGTTTTGTGAAGTCCGCTGAGGGCGAGTTCGAGATCAACGGCGGCGAGACCGGTGAGTGGACTATGAAGCTGCGCGAGCGGCTGACCGGTATCCAGCACGGCGAGGTTGAGGATACCCACGGTTGGATTTACAAGCTCGTTGAGGCTTAGTTTCGGCGTAGGTCGGCTAAGAAAAATTTAATAGTGGTTACTAGAATTAGTACTTTCGCAGCCCCTGTTCAGTATTCGCTGTTCAGGGGCTGCGTTTTTGCTTTGCTGGCTCCCCAACGGCTGTGCGATTTTCTCATGGTTCATGAATTGTTCAGGCGGCATTTGTTTAGCCGTTAAAAACACCTCTAGCGTGACCGGGGTCACTGTGAAAAACTACCAACACGATTGATTTTTGTAGTTGGGAAAACAGTTTGAGGCGCTGTGATGGTGGTAGTTCAAGACTTTTTTAAAGATAGTTTTTCGTCAAGTAGTTCAAAGCGCCTAAGGGTAACCATCGTTGTCACTCTGTTGTTGGCTGCGTGGACGATTGGGTTTAGTGCGATTCCGGCTCCGGTGGCGGCAGCCCAAGATTCGCCTTCGCCGTCCGGGGTGGAACAGCCCGCTCCTACGGGCGAAGGGGGTACGGGCGAAGCAAAAGCAGAGCTAATCATGGATCTGTCTGGTTCGATGCTTGCCGACGACGCCGGAGGCACCCGCCTCGATGCGGCAAAGCGCGCATCCACGGAGCTGATTGACTCCCTCCCGGATGATGCGCTGCTTGGCATGCTGGTTTATGGCCAGCGCGAATCCAGTGATGAATCCAACCGCGAACGTGGTTGCCAGGACATCGAGGTGCTGTCGCCTGTCCAAAAGGTCGACAAAGAAGGCCTGAAGAGCAGGATTGCCGGGTTGGAAGCTCAGGGCTATACGCCGATCGGCAATGCACTGCGTAAGGCGGCTGATGAGCTTGGCCCAGACGGTGAGCGGTCAATTATTTTGGTCTCTGACGGTATCGACACCTGCGCGCCGCCACCGGTGTGTGAGGTTGCGAAGGAACTGGCAGGGCAGGGTGTTGGCCTGACGATTCACACAGTGGGCTTCAAGGTCGATGAAGAAGCTCGCGCTGAGCTGGAGTGTGTTGCGCAGGTATCCGGTGGACAGAGCATGACTGCGGACGATGCTACCCAGCTTGCAGACCACATGAAGTTCTTGACTCAGCGGTCAGTGCAGGGCTACGAAACCACGGGTACTCCTTTCGAGTTCTCCGAGACTAAGGAAGGCGCGAAATGGCTCGGCGAGGGCAAGTACCAGACGACGCTGGTGCCAGAGGTTGCCCAGCACGATCGCACCCCGCTCTACTACCGAATCGCAGTGCCGAAGGGACACAACGCGATTGTTACCTCAAAGGTGTTAGCGAATATCGATGCTGAGGGTAAAGGCCAGCAGGATGTCCGAACTGAAGTTGACGAAATCATCAATGAAACTGGCGGAAAATGCCAGGACGACGGTCGTATGGGGTCGCTGACTGGCGCCGAAGCTAGTGCCGATTCGTGGACTCCAACTTCGGCTGATGCAAGCATTCTTGCATGGGATAGTGACCGCATCGAATCCAGTTGCGATCAAACCAAGTGGCTCGTCGCAAATAACGTGTGGGTCTATGACGGTGATTCAGTAGCGGACTATCGTGATGAACCGGTGAAGGTCGAGGTTAGCGTCCAGTTTGAGCCAGTCCTGAAGAAGCAGGATGCTGGCAAGCTAAATGAGGGGCGGTCTTCTTCGACCGGCGACAAAGCCTACAAAAAGGCCACTTTTGGAGAGGCCAAGCCCGTAAACGGTGGCAATAACGCAGCCCAAGCGCCGGAAGTTAAATCTGGGGATACCATCTCTGACACAATCGTGCCCGGTGAACAGAAGTTCTACAAGATCCCTGTCGAGTGGGGTCAGCGACCAGTGATTGCTGCCCGCACTGGAAATTCGGAGCGCGATAATGCCGATTCCATGGGAGTTGCCCTGCTGAATCCGTTCGAGGTTTCCGTTGCGGATGGAACAATGCACTTTTATCAGGATTCCGAGGACCTGAACTTGTCAACAGATCGTCCGGTCGAATACAACAACCGAGAATCTAATGTTGGAGGACGACCTGTAGCCAACGCCGGCTACTACTACGCGACTGTCCGAATGGCTAACTATCGCCCGGATGAAGAGGTCAGTGGCATCGATCAGCCGTTCCAGCTCGCATTCCTCCTGGACAACAAGCCAACTAAGGGGCCTGACTGGCGACCGACTGACAAGAACGGCCCGACTCCATCCGATAAGCCGATTCTGGCCAAGGGAGAGTCGGAACAGGAAACGTCAAAGGACTCGTCAGAAGATGCGTCGAATGAATCTGACTCCTCGGATACGGATTCTCAGGCATCCGCATCCTCGTCGGACATGGAAGATGAGGGCATGAGCCCGTTGGTCATTGGCACCGTTGTAGCAGTGGTCGCCGTGTTTATCGGCATTGCCGGCGCAATCGTCTACCAGAACAAGAAGCGCAAGGAGTAGACAAACCGTAAGATCAGGAAGTTCCTGAGCAGGGGGGGCAGGGTGGGGAAGGCAGCAAAATTGTGTCCGCTTGGCGTATCGCTGGCGGGCACATTTTTTGCTACTTAGCCGCAAGAACTGACAACTCCAAGAATTATGGGCTGCAGATGTGAAACTGTGTGAGTTTATGACACTTTCAAGCCATTTTTCGGACCATTTTTGACATAAACGCAGTCAGTAACTCGCATTGGCCCGCCGTCGCTAACATAACCGCAGTCACTAGCCCCACTGAACCCAAACCCCACTGAACCCAAACCTGGGAGTGCCACCCCAACAAAGAAAAGCGCGTCCCGTGCATCGCTGCGGCGGGACGCGCTTTTTTAATTAGCTGGGAGGCTAGAAGGTGTGCTCGTTCTTGGCGCCCCGGCAAACGGTCGGCGCAAAATAATTTGGGCGAGCCCCGAAACGAGCCTCCTGTACTCCGCCTTCCCGGCGGTGTGCCCTCAGAATACGTCCGCGTCAAAGCGACCGTCAATAGTTCTTTTTAAAGAAAACCCCAACGGGGGCAATGCGCGCATTTTCCCTGCTAGAACCCTATGGCAAGTGCCACGGCACAGACAGCGCACGCTATCTCAATGACTGCACCAAACACGTCGCCGTTGACTCCGCCAAACCTCTTCACGCAATGCCGCGTCAGCAGCAGTGTAACGCCAAAGCTCAGTGCACAAGCGACTACGCCCACGAGCCCAACCACCCAGCCCGACACAGCGAGCAGCAGTATCCACCAGCAGGTCACCGTGACTGTGGACTGAGTACCGGCAGTCAGAGAGCCGAAGCCGCTGTTCGAAAAAGGCGGAAAGCCGCGCCAGCAGGCAGTCGTTGCTGCCGCGCGAGAGGCTACAAAAGGCAAGCACAGCGCAACCACACCAGGCCACATCTGACCAGCAGACCACTGCGACAGCACACTAGCCACAATCACGGCAAAAGCAGTCGTCGTCGTCAACATCGTCAGCACGATGGAGCCCACGCCCATTGGGCCGGTGCTCGGATCGCGCAGCACCTCCCGCGCCCCCTCCGGCGGCTTATACGAGCCGAGGGCATCCGCCACATCCGCCAGCCCATCCAGGTGCATCGCGCGGGTCAACATCTGTGCCGCCACCATAATCAGGGTGCCGCCGAGGATCGGGGTGACGTCGTAAAGCGTGGGCGTGCCTGACGACGACGTTGCGAACAGCGCCGCCGTGATGAGAACTGCACCCGCGGCAGGAACGAGCCCAGCTACTGGCAGTGCGGCGATGGCGCGACGGCCGGTGATGCGGTCGAACACGCTCGCGCCTTTGAAAGGCAGGATGGTGAGCCAGGACAGGGCAGTGGTGATGGCCTCAGCGACGGCATTGCCGTGAGCAGAGGGATCGCCGTCGAGGTTGTCCTGGCGAGACGGGCCGGCTTTGTCGGACAAGTCGATTAGTCCTTGGTGCTTACGCCTGCGTCGGCGAAAGTAGCCATGTTGCGCAGGACCGATACGCCGGACTTGACCAGCGGTAGGGCAGCGACGGCGCCGGAGCCTTCGCCAAGACGCATCCCGTATTCGAGAAGTGGTTCCTTATCCAGGTGTCGAAGGGCAAGCGCGTGCGCGGGCTCTGCCGACTTGTGGCCGGCGACCCACCAATCGCGGGCGCCCGGAGCGAGCTGGTCAGCCAGCAGAGCAGCGGATGTGACAACCACTCCGTCCAAAATCACAGGAGTGCGACGAACCGCTGCTTGCGCCAAGAACGCGGCCATCACGGTCATATCCGGCGAGGAAATACGACGGAGCACCTCAACCGGGTCATTGCGCAGGCGACGCACGCGGAACATGGCATCGCGTACGGCAGCGACCTTGAGCTTCCACCCCTCGTCATCAATGCCAGTGCCTCGGCCGACGACGACCACCGGTTCGGAGTTGGTCACGGCACCAATCAGCGCCGCGGCTGGAGTGGTGTTTCCGATGCCCAGGTCGCCGGCAATGAGCAGGTCAGCGCCTTCATCAACGGCGGCGTCGGCAATCGCGATGCCCGTGCGGATGGCCTTATCGACCTCCTCCTCGCTCATCGCATCCTCGCGGTCGATAGAACCACAGCTGCGACGGATACGGTATGGCCCTTCGGCATCGTGGTCGAGGGAAATGTCCACACCGGTAACAGTGGCTCCCGCGATGTCAGCGATAGCGTTCACGCCGGCACCCTTTGCCTCGATATTGGCAAGCATCTGAATAGACACCTCGGACGGGTACGCGGACACCCCGCCCTGGGCAACACCGTGGTCACCAGCGAAGACATAAACACGACAATCGTCCAGGTCACGCGGAGGGCATTCTCCCTGACACGCCGAAATCCAAATGCCGAGTTCTTCCAACCGGCCAAGTGAGCCTGCGGGTTTAGTCAACTGCTCATGGCGCGCGCGGGCGGCCTGTTCAGTCTCTTCGTCAGGGCGTGCTACCGGTCCAAAATAATCCGCGTTCATACTCTCAAACGCTACCCGAAAACGATTTGTCTACCGACCATTGGTGCACAGTTATTCGCATTGCTAGGCAGACCGTCATAGGGGAAGCGGCGTGGAGTGAATCTAGTTCGCCGCCTTGACTTCCATGGGGCAGCCAGCCACAACTAGGACAACACGATCACAGACAGCTGCGAGCTGTTGGTTGAGAAGGCCAATTTCATCACGGAAAAGCCGCCCTGAGCGGTGTTCGGGAATGACACCGAAGCCCACTTCGGGCGACACAATGAACAGGTCGGAATCTGCGGGGAAGTTGCGCACGGCGTCGACAAGCGAGTGCGTCCACGGCGAGACGCTGCCCCTCGGCGCCTCCCACAGCCCCTGCACGTCGATGATGTGCGTCAGCCAGGTGCCGACATCGTCCAGCAGCATGCGCCGCTCCGGCGACGCGAGAGCTTCCACCGCATCGACGTCATCAACCGTGTGCCAGGCCACTCCGTGCTCTTTTGCCTGTGCTTGACGACGAATGCGGTGCTCCTCAACCCTGGAGTGAAAATCGCTATCACCGGGCCAGGGCCGTGCTGTTGCGATGTAGTGCAACACCGTTGAGGCTGCAGCATCTGAGGCATCGCCGGTTGAGGCTGCGGCGGTGGCCAGCAGCTCGTGCTCAGCCCATGAGGACTTGCCTGAGCGGGCGCCACCGAGAACCAGAGTGCGCATGGCAGATGAGGCTACTTGATCTCGTCGCCGATGTTGACCTGCGGACGCGGAGTACGCAGACGACGCGGCTGAGAAGCGCGGGAGTAAGCGTAGAAGCCCAGTCCCCAGGCCCCTTCGGTGGTCTTCGGGAAGCGCTCGCGCGTCAGCTTGATGGCACGGCGGCCGATGTAGATGCCCTCGATGATCAGGGCAATGATGAGAACCATAGCGATGAGAGATGCGATGTTGGCCAGCTTCGGCAGGGAAGTGCCAATCATCATAATCAGCAGCAGAATCAGCGCGAACGGGAGGAACACGTTAGCGAGGAAGCGACGGGAATCAACCCAGTCGCGGACAAACTTGCGCTCAGCGCCCTGGTCGCGTGGCAGCATGTAGCGCGGATCGCCGGCGGCCATGCGCTCGTCGGCAATGCGACGCTGCTCACGTCGCTCTGCTCGCTCGCGTGCCTTGGCGGCCTTGAGCTCTTCCTTGGACATGGAAGCCTTGAGCTCCTTGCGGCGCTGGCGAGCTTCCTTAGCGGTCAGCGGCGCCTCGACCGGGCCACGGCGGATGCCGCGTTCGCGCTCAACCTCGTTGCGCTTCGGAGTGGGGCGCCCCTTCTTGGGAGTAAAAGCACCGCTGTGCTTCTTCTCGGGCTGCTGAGACTCCGAAGCGGTGCCCTTGGCCCCGCTGGATGCGGTCGCGTCGGTGGCTACGTCTCCGGCGTTGGTTGCGTCAGCGTTAGCTGCGTCAGCTGCCTTGGACTTTTTGTCATTCTTTTTCCACGGTAGATTCACGACCCCAGATTATAAGGTCTCCAAGGTGCTTCCCTAATTAGGTTGCAGGTTGAGGGTCAGGGGCGGGGCAAGGGCGAGGTTTTGGGGATGACCGCCGCGGGGCAGGCGGGAAGAGTGCGCTTGTGGCGTGGGAAGCCGTGGTGTGGTTGCGATGTGGCGGCAAAAAGACTTTCGATAAAGAGAAAGAAAAAGAGAACCCAGAATTGGGAATTAAAGACTGGCCGGTAAGGTTGTGATAAATAATGACGTAGCCGACCTTGGGGTCGACTCGCATACTTAAACACTTCAACAAGGAGGACACGCGCTATGACTACTGCTCAGAGCACTGGCGTTACCCTGACCGAAGCTGCGGCTGCCAAGGCAAAGGCACTTCTGGACCAAGAAGGTGCCACCGACCTGGCACTGCGTATTTCCGTGGCTCCGGGCGGCTGTGCCGGCCTGCGCTACCAGCTCTACTTCGATGACCGCAGCCTCGACGGCGATGTCGCCGAAGTTTTCGGTGGCGTCAAGCTGGTCGTTGATCGCCAGTCGGTTCCGTACCTGTCCGGTGCCACCATCGACTTTGCTGACACCATTGAACAGCAGGGCTTCACAATCGATAACCCGAATGCCACTGGCTCCTGCGCTTGCGGTGACTCCTTCAACTAAGTCATTAGCTGAGCAGAGCTGTCAGCAGACGCTGTGAAAAGCGTCGGATAGTAAAAAGGCTCGGACCTCACTCTTGTTAACTGAGTGAGGTCCGAGCCTTTTCTATTGGTTGCCCCAGCGATGGTGACAGCCTGCCGGGGCAGGATGGGGCTGAATCGCGGGGACCGTCGTAAAGCGAGCTAGAGCTCGACGGGGTAGTCGCGCTGCTCGATGTCCGGAGTAATGCGGTCTTCGATGAAGATGCCGTGCCAGACCATGAAGGCCAGGATGGTCCAGAGGCGGCGGGAGTGGTCGCGCTCGGCTGGGTGGTGCTCGGCGAGCATCTTGAGCACGGCGTCCTTATTAATGAACTCTTCGGTCTGGGACTCGCGGATGATGTCCTCGGCCCAGCCGTGCAACTCGTCGCCTGCCAGCCAGTGGCGAATCGGCACCGGGAAGCCCAGTTTGCGGCGGTTGAGCACGTGCTCCGGAACAATCTGCTCCATGGCGCGACGCAGTGCGTACTTGGTGGTGCCGTGAGAAACACGCATGTCCACCGGCAGCGTCTGTGCAACGTCGAAGACCACACGGTCGAGGAACGGCACGCGCAGCTCCAGGGAGTTAGCCATGGTGATCTTGTCCGCCTTGACCAGAATGTCGCCACGCAACCAGGTGAACAGATCCAAGTGCTGCATCCGAGTCACCGGGTCCCAGCCTTCAGACTGCGCGTAAATCGGCGCAGTGACATCGCTGTGGTCCCATTCCTTCTTGGCCCACGGCAGCACTTCCTGCAGCTGCTCAAAGTTAAAGGAACGAGCATTGCCGTAGTAGCGCTGTTCCAGCGGAGTAGTGCCTCGCTGCAGGAGCGACTTGCCGCGCATGCCCTCTGGCAGAGCTTCGCCGACCTTAGCCAGACCGCGCAGCAGGGGAGATGGAACCTTGTCGAACGGCTTCAGCGACAGCGGCTCCTTATAAATGGTGTAACCACCAAAGAGCTCGTCTGCGCCCTCACCGGACAGTACGACCTTAACGTGCTTACGAGCCTCTGCGGCCACGAAGTACAGCGGCACCAGTGCAGGGTCAGCTACCGGGTCATCGAGGTACCACATAATCTTCGGAATCGCCCCGGCGAACTCCTCCGGCGAGACGACCTTCACAATGTGCTCGACGCCAATGGCGGCGGCGGACTCGGCAGCCACATCGACCTCTGAGAAGCCCTCGCGCTCGAAGCCAGTGGTAAACGTCAGCAGGTTCGGGTTGTGGCGCTTAGCCAAAGTTGCAATCGCAGTGGAGTCGATACCGCCCGACAGGAACGAGCCCACCGTGACGTCGGCACGCATATGCTTCTCGACGCTGTCCTCCAGCGCACGGGCAATGCGGTCAAAAACGTCCTGCTCAGCGCCCTTAGTGACTGGCTGAATCGGGAAACTAGGCTTGAAGTAGCGGGTCTGCTTAACTTCGCCACCAGGCGTAACGATGGCAGTGCAGCCCGACTCCAGGCGGACGATGTCAGTGTGCAGAGACTCCGGTTCCGGCACGTACTGCAGGTCGACGTAGTGCTCCAGTGCACGCTTATTCAGCTTTTTCGCATCGATGCCCATCTCCGGCGCGGCCTCCAGCAGGGACTTCTTCTCAGAACCGAAAATCGTGCCGCGCTCGGTGGTGGCGTAGTAGAGAGGCTTAATGCCGAACGGATCGCGCGCCAGGAAAAGCTTGCGCTCGACGCTGTCCCAAATAGCAATGCCGAACATGCCGCGCAAGTGCTTTACGACGTCGGCTCCCCAGTGGTGGAACCCAACGACGATAGGTTCGCCATCGCCGGAGGTATTAAAGGCGTAACCTTCCTTCTCCAGCTGCTCGCGAAGTTCGACGAAATTGTAGATTTCGCCGTTGAAGGTCATGGAGTACCGATTCGGCTGATTTTCTGGTCCCCACTGCAGCGGCTGGTGGCTGTGAGCAATATCAATAATGGATAGGCGGTTGAAGCCGAAAACTGCGTCCTCATCGTGCCACGTGCCTGCATCGTCAGGACCGCGGTGCCGCATGCAGGGCAGAGCCCTTTCGACAACGGGAACGAGCTCCGCTGCGTCAGAATTTGCAGTCAGGATTCCGAGAAGACCACACATGCTTCGTGCGCGCACCTTTCAGTTAGTGTCACTTAGTGGATTTTGACGGCTTCGTAGCTAGAGGCTCAGCGCGACTGACTGTCGTCTGAACCGGTGGCCATGAAGAACCGCCGCGTGGCTGAGTAGTTGGGTTGAACCCCAGATTGGCGCCACATAGAAATGCTGCACCTACTTTAATGCCTTTTGGGGAAAAGGGAGAATGTCTTAGCTCGCCGTGTCTGGCCTCGGCGCGGGGTTATGCGGAACGGTGTGGGCGTCAGCTCGTGGCGCAAACACTAAAAAATTCATAGACTTGGGAGCGGCAACAGGGTGTAACTGGTGAGAATGCCACCCCCGATAGGCGGGTCTTTCTCAGTATTTTATTAGGGCAGATATACTCAAAGGCACCCCACAGCCATATTTATTGTGGAGAAAGCTTAAGAATCGACTACTCTGCTTGGGTAGGACGAAACCTTAATCGGTTATCGAAAATTGTGTGGATCAGGAAGGCAGACACACGTGAATCAGCGTAGAAAGTTCGGAGTCGCCCGTAAGCTCGGCGTCCTCGGCGTTGCCACCGGTAGCGCAGCCTTGCTTGCCGGCTGCGATGTTAATCCTCCGGAGAACGGCTTCTTCAAGCTGCTCCGCTTTGGTTGGCCGGAAGGTGTGACCCCGGAAGCACAGTCCATGGGTAACTTCTGGGTTTGGACCTGGGTTGCAGCTTGGATTATCGGCATCATCGTTTGGGGCGTTACCCTTTACTCGATGGCAAACTTCACAGCTAAGAAGGCTGAAAAGAAGGGCAAGGGCGAGTTCCCGCGCCAGACTGCATACAACGTTCCGGTTGAGTTGTCTCTGACCATTCTCCCGATTCTGATCGTGATGACTCTGTTCTTCTTCACGGTTCAGACTCAGGACAAGGTCACTGCCCTGGATAAGGATCCGGAAGTTACCGTCGACGTCACCGGTTTCCAGTGGAACTGGAAGTTCGGTTACGCCAACATTTCCGCTGACCTGATGGGCGGCGAGGAATACAACGGCCGTATTGAGAAGCCGGCTGATGAGCAGTTCTTCACCGAGGGCGGCCACGAGGTTCCGTCCGCTGAGGATCGCGCAAAGCAGAAGGAGCACCCGGTTCACGGACGCTCCAAGGAGAGCCTCGACTACCTGCACTACGACGAGATTGAGACCCTCGGTACCACCGAAGAGGTTCCGGTCCTCGTTGTTCCGGAAGACACTGCAATCCAGTTCGACCTCGCGTCCGCTGACGTGATTCACTCCTTCTGGGTTCCGGAGTTCCTCTTCAAGCGCGACGTGTTCCCGCACCCGGAGGCTAACAAGTCCAACCGTGTCTTCCAGATCGAAAAGATTGACTCGGACAAGATTGCCAACCGACCAGAGGACAACCCGAGCGACAAGGTCAAGAACGCATTCGTTGGCCGTTGTGCCGAGATGTGTGGTACCTACCACGCAATGATGAACTTCGAGATTCGTGCTGTCTCCCGTGAGGCATTCACCGAGTACATCAAGTTCCGCCAGGAGAACCCAGAAGCTACTAACGCTGATGCTCTGAAGCACATCGGTGAGCCGGCATTCGCAGTCTCCACTTCGCCGTTCAACTCCGGTCGTGTCGACACCCGCGACATGGGTGATCGTGGTGCTAACACCATTGACCTGAACGCGACCGCCAAGTAAACCCAGCAAGATTCTTACTTAAAGGAAGTTCTCAAATGAAGTCTGCAGCAAAGCTCTTCTACGGACTTACCGTGTTCCTGGGGTTCATGGCTGTCGTCTACATCTTCGGCACTCAGTACCTCCAGGACACCGGTAACGTCATCAACGAAAGCCAGGGTCGCCTCGAGTGGGCTGGCGCAACCGGCCTGGTCCTCGCAGCTCTGATGACTCTGATGCTCGGTGGATACTTCCACTTCACTGAGCGCCGCTCCGACATCACCCCGGCCGACTTCGAAGAGGCAGAGATTGCCGACGGTGCAGGTACCCTCGGTTTCTTCTCCGCTAGCTCGATTTGGCCGTTCGTGATGACCATGGGCATCCTCCTCATGGGCTACGGCATCGCATTCATGGCCTACTGGCTGATTGTCCTTGGCGCGGTAATTCTGATCGTCTCCGGCACCAAGCTCAACACTCAGTACATCACTCCGCCGGAGAAGCACTAGTCCGAGTGCAATCAGACTGAACCACAGTCGTAGATAACCGAAAAGTCTCTCCCACTAACAAGGGCGTTAGTGGGAGAGACTTTTTTGTTTGGGCAAGCGGGGGAGAGAGAACCCAACCGGCGTTACTTTGCCGGTTAGGCTCCGCAGTCGGTAGGTGAGTGGTAAGTATGTGATTCCGTATCAAGCGAATTCGATGGGTTTCTGCCCCTTAGGTAGTTCGATGACCTCACCGTCAGTCACCTGCAGATGACGCGCTTCGAGCGAGTTGATCATGCGGTGATCGTGGGTAATCACAATAATTGTGCCCTCTGCAGATGCGATCGCGTCTTGGACCTGCTCGATCAGATCCACACTCAGGTGGTTCGTAGGCTCGTCGAGCAGCAAGATCTCCGGCGGGTTGGCTACGACCAACGCTAACGCCACCCGGCGCTGCTGGCCGATGGAGAGGCTTCCTACCGGTCGATTGGCATCCTCAGGGCTAAGCAATCCAAAGTCGTCGAGAGGCACGCGGGCATAGGGCGCAAGGTCGTACAACTCACGGGCGGACTTCTTTGGGTTTTCCCAGTCTTGTTCCTGAGCCAGCATGGCTACTCGACAGTTCTCGCCGATACGCACCTCGCCAGCCTGCGTCTCAACTTGCCCCATGATCGTCTTAAACAAAGTAGATTTGCCGGCCCCATTAGGGCCGGTGATCACGACCTTGTCTCCGGGACGAATAGTCAGTGAACCAACCCGAATTCGATCTGGGACGATCACACCGCGCATCTTGATGTGAAAATCTTCATCGCTGCCCGAAGCAGCGCGCTTGGTCGGTAAGGGTGCGGTCAACGGGGCATCAAAGCCCAGTAGTGCCGGTGGACGCTCCACACCTTCCTCAATGAGTTCCTCCAGCCGTTGCTTAGCCGAACGCACGCGGCGGGCGATTTGCCGCTCTACACGACCGCCACGGCGGTCATAAGCCATCTTGTTATTGTCCGTCATTTCCCGACCCGGTGAGACCTCACGAGCGCCATTCTCGATGGTGTCTTCCAACCGATTGCGTTCATGCTCCTCCGAGCGCCACTGGTGCTCCCATAGCTCACGCTGGTGGCGACGGTGCTTCGCGTAGTCGGAGTAATTACCACGGAACAGCCCAATACCAGGGCGCCCCGGCACCAAGTCTCCAATTACAGTACAAACGGCATCCAGGAAGTCGCGGTCATGTGTTGCCACCACAACCACTCCAGGGTGGTTCTGGATGGTGTCAATCACGAGCTGGCGACCGCGTTCATCGAGATGGTTGGTGGGCTCGTCGAGAAGCAAAATCTCTGGCTTTCGAATGAGCGTAATCGCGAGCCCCAGCCGCGCCCGCTGCCCGCCGGAAATCTCCGTGGTTAGTTGCTCTGTCAGGGGAGCGCCGTCCGGAGCAGTACCGGTCAGGCCGAGATGGTCGAGCACAATCTCCGCATTATGTTCGGCGTTCCAGTCATCGTGAGCCATGACGTCCGAGAAGGCCTTCGAATACGCCTTCTCTGCCGCCTCAGACTCATCTGGGGTCTTTGCTAAGGCCATCGCCTCAGCTGCTTCTTCTAGCTCCGCTAAACGACGTTTCGAGGGGCCGAGGGCCTCATCGATAAGCATTTGCACCGTGGAGTCGAAAGGCGCTTCCAGCTCCTGAGAGCCGAGGACACGCGTGCCAATATGAGTCACCGTACCGCTCGTGGGCCGACGACGACCAGATAGTAGCCAAAGAAGTGTGGACTTGCCGGCTCCGTTGTCTCCAACCAGACCGAGGACATCGCCGTCGGAAAGCGTGAGCGAGACATCGCGCAGAACAGGCGTGGCCTCGTAGTCGAAATTGACACCGTTGGCGACAAGCTGTGTGGCGTTGTTCGAAAGATCGGTGGTGGGGGAGGGACTGGTAGACATATGTCCATTTTAGTACTGGTAAACAGCAGATTTGGTATCCGACGTATGTTGGGTCAAGGCGAGGTCGGAAGAATCTGGGTAACAAAAACCACCCCGGTCGACATCCGAAGTGGATGCGGACCGGGGTGGTCTTATTTGAGCGCAGTAGAAAACCTACCGCGGAGTTTTACTGCTCGAGCTGGCGACGCTCTTCAGCGTTCTGAGCTTCGAGGTCACGGAACATCTGAGCCTGCTGCTCGTGGTTCTCGTGCTCGATACGAGCTGCCTCTTCGGCGATCTCCGGGGAGTCCGGGCTGAAGAAGCTACCGCGACCCGGGCTACCAGCGGCACCCAGTTCGTTCATGGTCTTCGGGACGTAAGCACCCTGGTACTCGAGCGGAACGGCGTGGCCGTGCTCGTCGACCGGACCCAGTGGCTGGTGGACCTCGATGAAGGAACCATCAGGCAGCTGGTTGATGATGCCCGTCTCGATGCCGTGCTCCAGGACAGCGCGGTCAGAGCGCTGCAGGCCGATGCAGATTCGGTAAGTGACGAAGTAAGCGATCGGAGGCAGGATGATCAGACCGATACGGCCAACCCAGGTCATCACGTTCAGCGAAATCTGGAAGTGGTATGCGATCAGGTCGTTACCACCGGACAGAGTCAGCAGGGTGTAGAAGACCAGAGCCATGGCACCCAGGCCGGAGCGAACCGGCACGTCGCGCGGACGCTGCAGCAGGTTGTGGTGGGCGTTGTCGCCGGTGATCTTCGCCTCGATGAACGGGTAAGCGAAGAGCAGGACAACCAGAACACCACAGAGCAGGGCGACCCAGAAGACTGCCGGGATCGTGTAAGAGCCCAAGTAGAGCTCCCACGGCGGCATGACACGGGCAGCACCGTCAGTCCACAGCATGTAGATATCCGGCTGGGAACCAGCGGAAACCTGCGCCGGGTTGTACGGGCCAAGGTTCCAAATTGCGTTGATCTGGAAGATACCAGCGAATAGCGCCAGGAAGCCGAACGTAATCAGACCGAAGGAAACGGACTTGACTGCGAAGATCGGGAGAATACGAACGCCGACGACGTTGTTCTCGGTACGACCTGCGCCAGGGAACTGGGTGTGCTTCTGGTACCAGACCAGAGCCAGGTGAGCGGCAATCAGACCCAGCAGCAGGGCCGGGAGAATCAGCACGTGTGCAATGTACAGGCGCGGGATAATCATGTCACCCGGGAAGTCGCCGTTGAACATCATCCAGTGCAGCCAGGTGCCGATAATCGGCAGACCGATGATGATTGCGGACATAATACGCAGACCAACACCGGAAAGCAGGTCGTCCGGCAGGGAGTAACCCATGAAGCCCTCTGCCACGGACAGCAGCAGGAGGATGGAACCGATGACCCAGTTAGCCTCACGCGGCTTGCGGAATGCGCCGGTGAAGAAGATGCGGAACATGTGCGCCATGATGGACACGGCGAACAGCAGAGCACCCCAGTGGTGAATCTGGCGAATGAACAGGCCACCGCGAACCTCGAAGGAGATCTGCAGGGCGGTCTCGTAGGCGCGAGACATCTCGACACCGTTGAGCGGCGCGTAGGCACCGTCGTAAATGACCTTCGACATCGACGGGTCGAAGAACAGAGTCAGGTAAACACCCGAGAAGAGCAGGACTACGAAGGAGTAGAGTGCAATCTCGCCCAGCAGGAAGGACCAGTGGGTAGGGAATACCTTATTGAGCTGCTTACGCATGCCGCCAGACAGGGTGTAGCGGTCATCCATATTCTTAGCAGCGGTTGCTAGTTTCGTTGGATTACTCATGACTGACGCTCCCAGAATGCCGGACCGACGGGCTCAATAAAGTTGCCCTCTGCGTACATGTAGCCTTCTTCGTCAACGCTGATCGGCAGCTCTGGAAGAGCGCGAGCAGCTGGACCGAAGACCGGCTTGCCGTAGTGCAGTGCATCGAACTGCGACTGGTGGCATGGGCAGAGAATACGGTTCGTCTGCTGTTCGTACAGAGAAGTCGGGCAACCGATGTGTGTACAAATCTTCGAGTAGGCGAAGTAGTCGCCGTAGTGGAAGTCTTCCTGACCCTTGCGCAGGATTGCCTTTTCAGCGTCCTGGGAACGCAGACGGATCAGCATGACCGAGTTGCGGGAGCCGTGAATCGAGTGCATGTGTGCCTCGTAGACATCAGCATCCTTGGAGTACTTGTCGCCGTCGTTGACGTCCTCCTCCGGAAGAGGGAAGACGGTCTCCATGGAACCTGCGGACAGGTCCTCTGGGCGGAGGCGAACCAGGCGGGAAACGCCCTTAGTGGTGTAGCCGTGTACGCCCTCTTCAGCGATAGCGCCGGTGTCGCGACCCAGGTAAACCTTGTGGCCCTTCTCGACGAGAGTCCAGCCGGTGGTCCACAGGGTGCCGTCACCAGTGACGTCAACGTCGTGGCGTGGCTTCCACGGGTTCTTAATCATGCCGCCAAGCGGAAGGATCATGCCGATACCAGCCAGGACGGCGCCGGTACCAAGGAGGCCCTTGATAGCGGAGCGACGACCCAGGGTGGAGGTCTGCCAAGAATCGTTCAGCAGGGCAACGATGGTCTTCTGGTCGACCTCTTCGGACGGACCATCGTGGCGGCGCTGAACCGAAATCTCTTCCGGAATGAAGCGCTTGGTGAACTTAACTGCACCAATACCCAGGGTGACGATGCAGCCACCGATGGTGATACCCAGCAGCGGGGTGTACATAGTGTACAGCCACAGACCCTCTTCGCCGTGCCCCTTGTAGTGCCACGGGTAGAACAGGTAGATGGCGATGAATGCCAGGCCAAGAATGACCGACAGTGCCAGCCAGATGGTGACACCACGAGCCGCGCGCTTTTCAGCCGGGTCGTTGGCAATCGGGAAGCGTTCCTTGCGGTAAGCAATGGTCACGTCATCGAGTTCAGCACCCAGACGAGCGAGATCCGCATTGCTCATCTTCGACAGCTCTTCGGAGCTGTACTTCTTGTTTTCGTTATTACTCATCGGCGGGATCCAATCCAAAGAGCGGCCGCTACGAGAGCGACAATGCCTACAATCCACATGACAAGGCCCTCAGCAACTGGGCCGATGCCACCAATGCCCCAACCACCCGGGGTCGGAGTTTCCTTGGCGTTCTTGATGTAGGCGATGATGTCCTTCTTCTCGTCAGCAGACAGCTGGCGGTCAGAGAACTTCGGCATATTCTGCGGGCCGGTCAGCATGGCCTGGTAGATTTCCTGCTCATTTGCAGGATCCAGGACCGGTGCGTACTTACCGCTGGACAGTGCGCCGCCACGACCGGTGAAGTTGTGGCAGGATGCACAGTTCAGGCGGAACAGCTCGGAACCGCGAGCAACGTCAGCCTTGTCAAGCTCACCGTTCGGGCCAGCGTTCTTACCGCGTAGCGACTCCATAGCGATGGAGCCGTCCTCGTCGCGGACGATGCCGGCGCCGCCACCATTAGCCTGGACGTAGGCTGCGATAGCCAGCGTCTGCTCTTCGGAGTAACGCGGGGTCTTACGTGCTGCCTGAGCCTCGTTGCGGAGCATCGGCATACGACCGGAGTGAACCTGGAAGTAAACCGAGCCTTCGCCGACGCCGATCAGCGACTTGCCGCGGTCCTTAACGCCCTGAAGGTTGGCGCCGTGGCAAGTAATACAAGCAACGTCGTAAAGCTCCTTGCCCTGCTGAATCATTGCGGCTTCATCCTGCTGAGCAGTAGCCGTCTGTGCATCAGGGGTCAGAGCATTAGCGAGGAAGCCCGCGCCGGTGAGGGCGAGAGCCATAGCCATAATGCCGGAGGCAGTACGGCGCATCTTGCGGCGGCCCTTTGACTTCGGGGCCGCAGCCAAGGACGTGGTGTCCTTGGTTTCGGAGGTAGTGTTTTCCATCTTTTTCCCTTTAAGACTGTTCGTGGAAAGTGGATGGGCTGTAGGCCGTACTAAACAAAGGACGGCCAATACGGCCTACTGGATGAAGTAGATGGTGATGAACAGGCCAATCCACACGACGTCGACGAAGTGCCAGTAGTACGAGACCACGATGGCAGCAGTGGCCTGTGCCGGGGTGAACTTCGCCTTGGAGGTACGGATAAGCACCACAACGAAAGCCAGCACACCCGCGAGGACGTGGGCTGCGTGAAATCCGGTGGTGATGAAGAAGACCGAACCGTAAATGGAGTTCTGAATGGTCAGACCGTGGCTAACCAGGGTGAAGTACTCGTAAGCCTGGCCGACGAGGAAGATTGCACCCAGGGCGGTAGACAGTGCGTACCACTTACGGAGTGCGAAAACGTCGCCACGCTCGGCCGCGAACACGCCCCACTGGGCAGTGAACGAAGACGACACTAGGATCACGGTGATCAATAGTGCGTACGGGACATTGAGGTGGCCGGTACCCCAATCCCACGAATCGCCCTGGCCGTTCGCGCGTGACACGAAGTACATCGCGAACAGACCGGCGAAGAACATTAATTCCTGAGACAGGAACACAATCGTGCCGACACTGACCATATTCGGTCGGTTCAGTGTCGCAGCACGACGTGGTGCTGTCATACCTTGATTTTCAACTGCGCTCGTCACAACTAACAGTATGTACTGTTCTTAAGGAGTAGTCACGTTGCAACCCCCGTTTTTGTATAAAAATTCCTAAAATCCCAGGTCGCGAGGAAAGGTTTCTGAGAATTTCACTAATTTTTCCCCCTGTTGGGAACTTTCCAGTGTCTTTATCCGACGCGGGTGAATTCGAGGGCTTTGTTGTGCCGAGGTGCGCGGTGTCCATCCCCCCTGGACTGCCAGGTTCACTTCCGGCGAACCTGGGTTTGCGATACTGCGGCATCAGCTGTCGGTTAGTTTATCGCAGGTTCGGCTCTATTTAATATCGTATTTTTCCAGTTGCCCCAATGGGGGTGAGATTTTCGGCGAACGCAAAAGGTGGACCTGGTGATGCGCTGGATATATGGGGGAGGTATCTTGTCTTATTACGTACATCACGGTGGGATTTTTCAAAAGCCCTGTGATGTGGTGCACCTGGTGGACCGGATAACCAGTAGTACCTAGGTGCAGTTGTATTAATACTGTACGGGTACAGACTTGACTATCTAGTGGAAGGGAGTGGCGATGAGCGAGATCGGCGATAAGAGGGCGGTCGAGAACTGGCGCCATGTTCTCTCCACGATTGGCGCTGGCCGCGAAGTTTCCGGTGAGGGCATTCGATTCGCCATGGATCAGATCATGTCTGGTGCTTCCGGAGACGTGCAGACCGCAACGTTTGCTTTCGGTCTCCTCGCCAAGGGGATTACGGCTGCCGAGCTCGATGCTGCGGCTGAAGGCATGCTTTCATTTGCCCGCCCAGTTCATGATCCACAGCTCGCCGGTGTTATTGAGCGTGGAGCAGTCGATATCGTCGGCACCGGTGGTGATGGCGCAAATACCGTCAACATCTCCACGATGTCCATGATTGTTATCGCGGCCAGCGGTGTGCCGGTGCTCAAGCACGGTAACCGCGCGGCTTCCTCGAAGTCGGGCGGAGCTGACATGCTGGAGGCCTTTGGCATCGACATTGAGAACGGTCTCGTTACTTCTCCGGAACATCCGGATTTCTACGTGCGCTTCCTCTTTGCCGCTCGCTTTCATCCGGCCATGCGCTTCGCTGGACCGGTGCGTAAGGAGCTAGCGGTTCCGACAGTCTTCAACCTGTTGGGGCCGCTGACGAATCCAGCACGCCCGCAGGCGAGCTTGATTGGCTGTGCCTTCGAAGATCAGATGGAGACGATGGCGGACACCTTCGCCCGCCGTGGTCAGCGCGCGCTGGTGGTTCGCGGAAGCGATGGCCTCGACGAGATTACCGTTACTGGCCCCACCAAGGTCTTTATTGTGGAAAACGGTGGAGTTGCCGAAGATGTCATCGATCCACATGACTATGGCATGGAGTACTCCGAAATTGACGCGCTGCGTGGCGGTGACCCTGCTTACAACGCTGATGTTGCACGTCGCATTTGGGCTGGCGAGCTCGAAGGCCCGATTCGCGATGCAGTCATCCTTAACTCCGCTGCCGCGATCGCCATTTCGCGTGGTCTGAGTGGCCGTCCACTAAAGGAAGCTATGGCCGACTCCATTGAAGAGGTCAAGGAAACGCTCCAGTCGGGGCTGTGCTTGGACATCCTTACCGCGGCGATGAAGGGTTAAGGTTCGCGTCGCGCTTCACGACGTGCTTGCTGCGCGTCAATTGCCCACTGAAGGTATTTTCCTGCGCCCAGCCTAGGGTAGGAAAACTCGCCTCCGGTGGGCTTTATTCGTACCTCCGGGCGCTGCAGCCATTTCCAGATAATACTGAGTTCATCAATTGATGCTCCTTTATATAAGGAGTCATCTGGAGTGACTGTTTGGGCCGAACTCACCATGAGGTCGATGATGTAGTTCATATCCGCGCCACGTGGTGCGGTGCAGGCGCCGGCCAACCTGCCGTAGCGAATTTCCGCTAGGTGCCAGCCTCCATTGCCATCGGGGAAAGCGGCTTGCAGAGATGGGATGGCGGCAAGCATGCTCAGGCGCTGCTGCTTGTCCAAGCTGATAATGAACTCCGCAGTGCGGTCACGCTGCACTGCCGCGCGTTGGAAGCGGTGTGCTTCGGCAAGTGCTGATATCTCTGCAATCATGTCTGCGATCTCGTCTGCGCCGGTGGTAGAGATCTGGGTGGTTGTTATCGCAAAGTCGTCGTTAAGCGCAGAGAACCTGTCGCGGATGGCGGTAGCGGTGTCGCGCGTGCGGAAAGGACCTAGGCCGCGGGCGTCGGTGACTGTCCGGCTAATCTTGGCAGGCCGACCGGGGCTAGTGGGGACGATGTACCAGCCGCGGGTTGGTTCGGTGCGTTGTCGGTTGTAGGGCGGACGGAGTGCAGAGATCAGACGGCCCTCGCGGATTTCTGCAGCGAAGCCGTGCGGGCACTCGATGATCTCGACGCGTTCGGCTAGAGAGACCATTTCCGTAATCTTGCGACGAGAATCAGTGCCGTTGAAATACTGCAGAAGTCTACGTCGCAAATCGAGAGCTGTACCTATATATAAGGGGTCGTCATTTCTTGACCGAAAAACATAGACACCAGGGGTGTGCGGAGCTCCATCGGCAAGGTGCCGTTTAGCACGAACCTCTGGAGCGACGGTGGGCGAGTAGTGCACTAGCTCGGACGCTGTTTGTACTTCATCGCCAGCTAGTCTCTCCATGAGGTAGTGAAGGACGTCGACGGTTGCGATTGCGTCGTCAAGCGCCCGGTGGGTAGGGCGATTCGGAGAACCGACGTACCGTGCGAGCTGTGAGAGCTTGAAACTGCCAACTTGTGAGCGGTCGAGGACGCGACGCGCCAACGTGAGAGTGTCTACGACACTGGGGCTCGGCCAATCTAGGCCCAAATCTGTGCAAGCCTGGCGGAGGAATCCAATATCGAACTTGGCATTATGCGCAACCCAGACGCTTCCCCGGGCAAATTCGAGGAACTGAGTAATAACTGTGCCGAGCTGTGGAGCAGTTTCAACATCGGCGGTAGTGATGCCGGTGAGAGATGTGATGTGGTCGGGGATCTCCATGCCGGGGTCGATGAAGCTGGAAAAGGTGCCAATCGTCTTACCGCCACGGGTTTTGATGGCCCCAATTTCAATGATGTGGTCGTTCTTGGCCTTCAGTCCAGTCGTTTCTAGGTCTACGACGACAAAGGTGGTGTTGAAAAGAGAATCATCGACGGTGCCTTCGAGAGGGAAGTGCTGTTGTCCTGAATCCACATCAATAATCCTATTCTGAGCGCTCCTAGCGGTGTTAAAACTGTGAAACTTGAGCAAATTGAGCTGTTGCAAGCTGGGGTGTGACATAAAACACGTTTTGAGCCCGCGATAAAAATGTGTCGACTTTAAGGCATTAAGTGTAAAGTTCTCGGCGGACTTCAAAATGCCAGATAGTGGCACGTTTATCAAACTGTTATTATTCCGCTATGGGGGGAGTGTCTAGTTGTAACAGCTTGGTAACGGTTTAGTTCTATCGATGGTAACAACCGGACCTCGAGCGGTTTTCTGGACAAACGGCTAGACAAAACTTGATGCCATTTCGTAACCTTATCGAGACATTGAAACGGGGCCACTGAGTTGGTGCCGGTCATTGATAAGAAAACACAGAGCCTTATCGAAGGTCCTGAGGGTCTAAGTAGTGAGAGCCTCAGGGGATTCGAGCCGGGGACCCACCTCGAACCATGGGGTGAATCCCAAAGGGAAATCCCGGAGGGTAGGAAGTCTTCCATTCTTCCGAACCCGTCAGCTAACCCGGTCGGCTAAACAGGAAGATTTTGGAGTTTCAAAACAATGGGCAAGCACCACCGCCGTTCTAGCTTTGCACGCAACGCAGTCGCATTTGGCGCAACTGTCGCCGGCGTTACCGCTCTCGCAGTTCCGACCGCTAACGCTAACCCGCTGAACGACATCCAGGGCGCACTGAACGGCTTCGATACCCCGCAGGTTGCAGGTATGCAGGATGTTGTTGGCAAGTTCAATGACATCGCAGGTGAGGTTACCTCCGGCAGCGTTGCAAACGTTGCAGCACCGTCCACTGGTTCGGCTATCGTCTCCGCTGCACGTTCCAAGATCGGTTCCCCGTATGTGTGGGGCGCTACCGGTCCGAACTCTTTCGACTGCTCCGGTCTGACCTCCTGGGCATACCAGCAGGTCGGTAAGTCGATCCCGCGTACCTCCCAGGCGCAGGCTTCCCAGGGTACCGCGGTCTCCAGCCCGGCACTGGGTGACATCGTTTCCTTCTACTCTGGCGCTACCCACGTCGGCATCTTCTCCGGCAACGGCAACGTGATTCACGCTCCGCAGTCCGGCGATGTCGTCAAGGAAGCTCCGATGAACTACATGCCGGTTCACAACTTCGTCCGCTTCTAATCTGTTTGAACGGATGACAACCTGCGGGGCCTTGATGCCCCGCAGAGCCTTGACTCTCTTTTTACCGAGGGGGGCACTGAGGCGAGCGCCCGGGTGCTGACGCTATGCGCGTCGTAAAGCACTATAGGGGCGCTCGCCTCATTTTTTGTTTTTCTACTGCGGTTACGCAATGCGTGGAGTCGAAGGGCTGTCCTGGTTACTCCCTTTGGATACCCCTTTGTGCTGGCGGTTTGTCGGTGTGTTGTTCCGCGGCAAGGCTGCTACAATTTGCTCGAATGCGTCAAGTGGTTTGATGTTTTGTTTTTCGGGGAAGAAATTTGAATACACAACTTGAAAAGGGTTTGGATTTGTCGCGTCACCGTGCCTCTCGCCGTCGCCACAACTCTCGTCGCGGTGTAGTCGGGCTTACGGTCGTGACTGGGCTAACCTTTGGCTCCGTAGGTTTGGCGCCGATTGCCTCTGCACAGGATGAACAGCCAGCCCCGGATCTGGCTACTGCAGGCGGCATTATTGCAGAGCTGGAGAAGATTTCTCGGGATGCCGAAGCGGTTTCTGAGGAAGTTACCGAGCTGGATTCCCAGGTTCAGGCCAAGGAAGAGGAACTCCGGCACGCCGAGGGGGAGCTGAAGCACTCTGAGGATCAGGTTCTCCGAGCACAGGATGACCTCAAGGCGCTCTCTGGTGAGATTTCTTACTTCGCGAAGAAGCGGATGCGTGGTGAAATCGTCGACCCATTGTCGGCCGCCCTGGGATCTGCCAGTGCTCAGGACGCTATCGACCGTGCCGGTTACATCAACAAGATGTTCCGCGACAACGATGAAGTCGTCAGCCGTGCGGTGCAAGCCCGCAAGGATGCCGAGGATGGTAAGGCCAATGCGCTGCGTCTGCAGGGCGATATCCGCAAGCAGCTCGATGACCTGGCTAAGCGTCGCGATGATTTGGACAAGCGCAGTGCCGAATTTGATGAGCGCGCCGAGCATGTCAAGTCCATGGTTGAATCGCTGAGCCCCGAACAGCGGGAAATCTGGATTTCCAAGAACAACCCAATTACCGAAGGGTTGGACAAACTGCTCGGATCTTCCGCCGCAGTTGATGCCGCGATGTCGAAGCTGGGTTCCCCGTACTCGTGGGGAGCTGCTGGTCCCTCCGCATTCGACTGCTCCGGCCTGATGTACTGGGCGTACCAGCAGATTGGTAAGTCCATCCCGCGGACCTCGCAGGCACAGCTCGCCGGTGGTACTCCGGTGAGCCGCGACCAGCTGCAGCCGGGCGACATCATCGGTTACTACCCGGGAATCACGCACGTGGGCATGTACATCGGCAATGGTCAGATTGTCCATGCTTCCGACTACGGTATTCCAGTCCAGGTCGTTTCCATCGACCAAGGTGGCCCGTACCAAGGCGCTGTCCGCTTCTAACTAGCGGCAGGTGACCTCGCGTCCTTTTAGTCAAGGTAGATAAACTCGGCTCCATGTCTGCGCGCGTACTGCTCATTACGAATGATTTCCCGCCTCGCGATGGTGGAATCGAGTCCTACCTGCGTGATTTCTGTGCTCGTTTGGCCCCGGAGAACCTCGTAGTCCTCGCGTCCTCGCGAGCCCCCGAAGAAAAGCTCCGCGCCTACGACGAGTCGCTACCGTACCGTGTTTATCGCATGCGTGATTCCGTGCTGCTGCCACTGCCGCACGTAGCTCGTCGCGCCGCTCAGATTATTCGCACCGAACGCATTGACACCGTCTGGTTTGGTGCCGCCGCGCCACTTGGTTTGCTTGCCGACGCATGTCGTCGCGCAGGTGCCACCCGCATCGTTGCTACCACTCACGGACATGAAGTGGGCTGGTCGATGCTGCCATTGGCCCGCCAGATGCTGAGGCGCATTGGTAAGAGCTCCGATGTTGTGACCTATATTTCCCGCTACACCCGTGGTCGATTTGCGGCAGCCTTTGGTCCGCAAACAGCATTTGAACGCCTGCCTTCCGGTGTCGATATCGAGCGATTCTCCCCGGACCCCGAGGCGGGACAGAAGATCCGGCAGCACCACGGAATTGGTGAATCCCAGCCGCTTATCGTCTGTATTTCTCGGCTAGTGCGCCGAAAAGGGCAGGATATGCTGATTCGCAGCATGCCTAAGGTTCTTGAGCAGCACCCGGATGCCAGATTGCTGATCGTGGGTGTTGGTCCGTTGAACCGAGAATTGAAAAAGCTGGCAGTAAAGCTCGGGGTCTCCGAGCAGGTTATTTTTGCCGGAAAGGTCTCTTATGATGACCTCCCCGCTTATTACAATGCGGCCAGCGTCTTCGCCATGCCCGCCCGAACCCGCGGACGTGGCCTCGATGTAGAAGGCCTCGGCATTGTCTACTTGGAAGCACAGGCCTGCGGTGTCCCTGTCATAGCTGGCAAGTCCGGTGGTGCTCCGGAGACAGTTATCGATGGCGAAACTGGCATCGTTGTCGACGGGGCCTCGAAGCGCAGCGTCGCCACCGGGCTGGTTGAGGTTTTGGATGATCCGGAGCGCGCGGCGGCGATGGGGGCCTGTGGTCGGGAGCATGTTGTGCAGTCGTGGACCTGGGAGGTCATGGCTGCTCGGGCTCGCCGAATTCTCCGAACCTGCGCAATCCCTTTATAATCAACTGTTATGTCCACCGATATTCCGATTCATCCGAACTCAGACGAGTCCGACGCCGCTGATCGCCCGGCTATCGGTTTTGATATTGGTGGAACAAACCTGCGCGCTGCAGTGGTCAGCGCTGATGGGCAGGTGTTGTATCGAGTTCAGACCAGTTCTGATGGCAGTGTGGATGCCATTGAACGTGGCATTGTCCAGACATCCGAGCGCTTGGTTGAACGCTTTCCAGATGTCAGCGCCATCGGTTTAGCTGTAGCTGGTTTTTTGGATTCTGACCGCCAGACGGTTCGTTTCGCCCCGCATCTGCCGTGGCGCGATGCGAACGTCGTCAAGCGTTTATCCTTGCTTCTCCCATGTCCGCTGCAGCTTGAGCACGATGCCAACTCGGCCGCCTGGGGTGAGTATCGCTTTGGTGCGGCTCGCGGTGCGGATAATTGGGTGCTGTTTGCGCTGGGTACGGGAATCGGCGGCGCGATGATGCAGGGTGGTGAGATTTACCGTGGCGCGTACGGCACGGCGCCGGAATTCGGCCACCTCACCGTTGTGCCGGATGGTCGTCCCTGCTCCTGCGGAAAGCGTGGTTGCTTGGAGCGTTACTGCTCGGGTACGGCGTTGGTTACCACCGCTCAGGAACTCTCTGAATCCGGTCGCTACTTCTCGCGGCTTACCGACGGGCTCGTGGCCGGCTCGGTAACTGGTACCGATGTCGTCTCGGCTGCTCGCCCGGGGGATGAATTGGCTCTAGCTGCGATTGATGACTTTGCTACCTGGCTGGGGCGTGGCCTGTCGATGGTGGGCGATGTCTTTGATCCGGAATTGATTGTTATCGGTGGCGGTGTTGCCTCGGCGTCTGATCTATACCTGGACAAGGCCAAGGCCGAGTTTGCCCGCAATCTCACCGGCGCTGGCTATCGTCCGGTAGCGGATGTGCGGGTCGCTGAACTAGGTGCGGATGCTGGGTTGATTGGTGCGGCGGATATTGCGCGCAGCGTTGTGGCTGCCGAGGGTGCGACATCGTCGTAAAGCGTCAATTTGGGGATTCAAGGGGATTCGCCCGCGAAAAGGTGGGGGAATGGCTGCGGAGATGGATCGTCGGACCAACTGAACCTGTATAGTTTTAAACTGTGAATAATCGCTGGTACAAGTTCTTTAAGTACATCCTCATTGGCCCTTGGCTGCGGATCTATAATCGCCCGTACTACATCGGTGGTGAGAAGATTCCTCAGGAAGGTCCAGCGCTGATGGCGTCGAACCACCTTGCTGTGATGGATCACTTTTTCTTCCCACTGGTCTGCCGTCGTCAGCTGACGTTCCTGGCGAAGGCGGAGTACTTCACCACGCCGGGCTTTGTCGGCGGTATCCAGAAGTTCTTCTTCTCCTCGGTGGGGCAGGTGCCGATTGACCGTACCTCTGGTGATGCAGCTCGCGATGCGCTGAACGCCGGCTTGAAGGTGCTGTCACGCGGTGACCTGCTGGGCATTTCCTTGGAAGGCACCCGTAGTCCCGATGGTCGACTGTACCGCGGTAAAACCGGTGCGGCACGTGTCGCGCTGGAGGCCGGTGTGCCGGTGTTCCCAATGGCGATGATTGATACGGAGAAAGCCAACCCGATTGGTTCGTGGATTCCTCGTCCGGTGAAGGTCGGCACGATTATCGGTGATCCGATTGATCCGTCGGAGTACAAAGCCAAGTACAGCGATGAGTATGAAGCGGCCAGGGCACTGACGGATGACCTGATTAAGGAAATTCAGAAGCTTTCTGGTCAGGAATATGTCGATGCTTACGCGACTGATGTGAAGAAGTCCTTGGAGGCCGGCACCGGCTATCCAGCGGGAACCGAACCGGGTGGAGAGCTCACTACTCCGGCTCCGGGGCCGAAGCCGACCCCTCGTCGCTGGTTCCGACGCGCTCGCTAGAATAATTAGGCGCAGATAGTTTTCGCGACAGTGGGGCTGCACACTTCCTATGGCGATTCGGTGCATGGGTAAGATTTGCTCGGTAGGGCTCCACGGTCTTTTGGTCGCGAGGTAGCCGACGCGAGGCCGAGGCTGGAGAGGATTCCACACCGTGCGTTATTTTTATGACACCGAGTTTATTGAAGACGGCAAGACTATTGATCTTGTCTCCATCGGTGTCGTAGCTGAGGACGGCCGCGAATACTACGCGGTGTCTACCGAGTTCAATGAGAGCAAGGCCGGCCCGTGGGTGCGGGCCAACGTGCTCAATCAGCTGCCCAACCCCTCATCTCCGCTGTGGAAGAACCGGGACACGATCCGCGAGGAACTGCTGGCATTTTTCACCGAACCCGGTACGGGCAGCCCAGAGCTGTGGGCTTGGGTAGGCGCCTACGATCACATTGCGTTGGTGCAGCTTTGGGGTGATATGACCAAGCTGCCGCAGTTCATGCCACGTTATACCCGTGAACTCAAGCAGTACTGGGAGATGGCGGGCAAGCCACGGTTGCCGAAACAGACTGCAGGTAAGCACGACGCGCTGGCAGATGCCCAGCACAATCTGCTGAAGTTTCAAAAGATTGCACAGAAGTTGCCGCTTGATTAAGCAACGGAATTCGAATATTTGGTGACCTGACTAACACCCTTCTGGCAGGGGCACTACAATGAACTTCTGTGAGTTGGACTATTGATCTCCCTGTAGATGACCTGCCCGATCTGCCACCGCTTCCCGGAGACATGGCTGAGCGCTTTGCTGATGTCGTATCCCGCCAAGCCCTACAGCAGCCAAGCTGGGATGCCCGCGCCGCTGCAAACGTGCGTCGCATTCTCGAATCGGTGCCGCCAATTGTGGTCGCGCCTGAGGTTCGCAAGCTTCGTCAGGAGCTTGCCGACGTCGCTAATGGTAAGGCCTTCCTGTTGCAGGGCGGTGATTGTGCGGAGACCTTTGAGTCCAATACTGAGCCGCACATCCGCGCCAATGTGAAGACCTTGCTGCAGATGGCCGTTGTGCTGACCTACGGCGCATCCACTCCGGTCGTGAAGATGGCTCGTATCGCTGGTCAGTACGCCAAGCCGCGCTCGAAGGACATCGACGGCGACGGTTTGCTCAGCTACCGCGGTGACATGGTCAACGGTGTTGAGCCGACCGAAGAAGCTCGAGTTCACGACCCAGCTCGAATGGTGCGTGCCTACGCCAATGCCTCCGCGGCGATGAACCTGGTACGTGCACTGACAGGTTCGGGCACCGCTGACCTGCACCGTCTGCACGAGTGGAACCGTGAGTTCGTCAGCAACTCGCCGGCTGGCGCCCGCTACGAGGACCTGGCACGCGAGATTGATCACGCACTGCAGTTCATGGCTGCCTGTGGTGTTGCGGACTCGAACCTGCAGACCGCGCAGATTTACTGCTCGCATGAGGCGCTGGTTGTTGACTACGAGCGCGCTATGCTGCGCCTTTCTGAAAACGATGGCAGCCAGGAGCTGTTCAACCTCTCCGCGCATCAGCTGTGGATTGGTGAGCGCACCCGTGGCATTGAGGATTTCCACATCAACCTGGCTGCCATGATTGGCAACCCCGTCGGTGTGAAGATTGGCCCGACCACCACGCCGGAGGAGGCTGTCACTTACGCCGACAAGCTCGACCCGTTCTTCCAGCCTGGTCGCCTGACCCTGACTTCGCGTCTGGGCAATGACAAGGTTCGCTCCGTGCTGCCTCCCATCGTTGAGGCTGTGGAAGCTTCTGGTCACAAGGTCATTTGGCAGTGCGACCCGATGCATGGCAACACTTACTCGGCCTCCAATGGGTACAAGACCCGCCACTTCGACCGCATCGTCGACGAGGTTCAGGGCTTCTTCGAGGTGCACCGCTCGATCGGTTCACACCCGGGCGGTATCCACGTGGAGCTGACCGGCGAAGATGTCACTGAGTGCCTCGGTGGCGCGCAGGACATTTCCGATGTCGACCTGCCAGGCCGTTACGCATCCGCCTGTGACCCGCGTTTGAACACTCAGCAGTCGCTGGAGCTGGCCTTCCTGGTTGCCGAGATGCTGCGCAACTAGTTGCAACCAGCTCAGCTAGGTACAACTAGCCCAGCTGGTGCAGCGCCGCGTTCAGTGGAGCGCTGCACTTTTTACAGAGTGCTGACCGAAATGCGGTCGCCCGCCGTGGCCTTGGCGCCCGGTCGGGGTGACTGCAATACGATGCGATCCTCCTCGTTCGCAGAGACGTCGATGTCGAGCTGAAGATGCTGTTTCTCCGCTTCACGACGTGCCTGCGCAACAGTTTTACCCAGCAGCTGCGGAACCTTCACTGCTCTGGACACCGTCAGCGTGACAGTCGCATCATTGGGGTTAACCAAACGACCTGCACTCGGTGAGACTGCGTCGACACGGCCGTAGTCGCGCGAGGAGGAGGACGCGTCCTTTACTTCGCTTACCTCAATGCCCTCGCGCTGCAGAATTTGGCGAGCAGTATCCTCCGACTTGCCCACGACATTGGGCACTTCGATGCCGTTGTTAATGGTCAACGTCACAGAACTACCGCGTTCGAGGCCAGTGCCTTCCTCAGGAGACACGGAAAGAACCTCTTCCGGCTCAGCAGAGGAGGAGAACTCCGCCGATACCTCCCGGACTTCCAGTCCGGCCTTACTCAACAGCTCACGAGCTTCATCCTCTTGAAGGCCCACGATTTTTGGCACCTTCACCGGTGCTGGCCCCTTGGAGTAATGCACAGTCACAACCGAGCCAACTTCGACGGTCTGTCCTGGAGCAGGAACCGCAAAGACCAAGCCGCCGGTGGAGACATCATCGGAAAAGACGGGGTCTCCGACCTCTTCTTTCAACGTCCGCTTAGCTAGGGCAGCGCTGAACACTTCCTTTGAGTGGTTCGCGGGATATGCGGGCACAGTCGGGCGGCCGAGACTGACCAGTACGCGAACATCATCACCGCGGACAACCCGCGCTCCAGCTAGGGGGTCCGAGCCAATAATCTGGGACACTGCGACATCGTTGTCGTAGCGCTCATCAACCACCGGTTCAAAGCCCGCCTCACTGATTGCGGTCATCGCCTGTGGTTGCGACAGCCCAGTGATAGAGGGCACTTCGCCATAACGGCCAGAGCCCAGCCACCACGCGCCAAGCCCCATGCCCAACGTGGCAACCAGGGCGATAATCAGCCACAATGCACATCCACGGCGCGTCCGCTGTCGGGTAGCTCGACGGCTCTTAGGCGTCTGAGTCTGAGCAGATCGCGGCTGCGGATGCTGTGGGTGCTGTGGCCCCTGAGTGTCCGGCGGCAGCGGATATTCCGGAGCGCCTGGAACGTCGGCTGGTACGAGAGCTCCACCAGACGGCTCCGGGGATTCCCAGCCAGTGGGGTTGTACTCGTCATAGCGATCGAAAGTGCGTGTCCGCCCCGCATCCGGGTCGTCGAAATCATCGAAAACGTTTGGTGGTCCCGGTGGTCGGGAAGAAACGGGGCTACCGGGTGCGTCCGTCGAGAAGCCATAGCCGTCGTGACCGAAGCGCTCGGGTGCCGTCTCTGCGGTGCCGTGTCTGTCATCGAAATGGTCGTTGCCCGGTCGGTGGAAGTCCTCTGTGAGCCCCTCCATGGCGGCAGCGTTGGCGGCTGCTGAATTGACGGGCGATGGCACGCGGAATGGTGGCAGCGCGAGTTTGTCCGCAATGTCTTCGAGTGCGTCACCGAATTCCTCGGCCGTCTCAAACCGATCCTCCGGCCTGCGGGAACAAGCGCGGGCGACCAACTCGTCGAACTCCTCGGGAACGCCGTCGATGAGCTCCGAGGGTGGCGGGACATCTTCGTTCAATCGCTTCATGGCAACGCCGAGCGAAGAATCGGCGATGAATGGCGTGGTGCCGGTAAGCAGCTCAAAGAGCAAAATACCCGCCGCATACACATCGGAGGCAGGGGAGATGGATTCACCCGTGACCTGCTCCGGAGCCAGATAAGCGACGGTGCCGACGATGACCGAGTTAGAGGTCACCTTGGCATCAGCGGCCGCGCGCACTAGACCGAAGTCCGCCAGCTTCACTCGCCCGTCCGAGGCAATCAGCACATTTTCCGGCTTGATATCTCGGTGCACCATGCCGCGGGAATGCGCCACCGATAGGGCGCGCAGAACTGAGCGCATCACGACGGCAGCTGCATGCGGAGGCATCGGACCGCGCTGACGGAGCAGTTCGCGGAGGGTCCCACCGTCGACGAATTCCATAATGAGGAAAACATGCCCCGCCGGGTCCGTGCCCTGGTCGTAGACGTTGACAAGCGACTCGTCATTGAGGTGCGCGACCGCGCGGGCCTCACGTTCGAAGCGGATGCGGAAAGACTCGTCGTCGACAAAACGCGGATCCATGACCTTTGCGGCCACCCTGCGATCGAGCCGCAAATCGGTGGCGCAGTACACGGTGCTCATGCCACCGTGTGCGATGGTGGCTCCGATGCGGTAGCGACCATCGAGAATCTGCCCCTCGACAAGCTGCGACATAAACCAGCCTTCCCTGTTCCAATCAGTTGCTTCTAATAAGTATATGGGGACGTACCTACTGCAAGGCCAACGCGCTAAAGTGACCAGTGTGAGAAAGATTCCAACTTGCCACGATGTCCTGAGCGCCGACGAACCCACTCTTGCGCTGCCCGATGCCGCTGACCTCATTGGCGTCACCGTCACCCGAATTCACGCGTTGCTGCAGGAGGGTCGCCTTATTGCAGTCCACCGCGACGGCATTGCACAAATTCCCGCCCGCTTCTTTGAAGATGATGAGGTCGCGCGTTTTGTACCTGGCGCACTCGCATTGCTTGCCGACGGCGGCTACACGCGAGAAGAAACGCTGGAGTGGCTATTCACCGAAGATGAATCTCTGCCTGGACGTCCGGTGGACGCCCTGCACGGTCACCTTGCACGCGAAGTAATGCGCCGCGCACAGGCTATGGCGTTGTAAAGACCTGGACGGCGTCCTACGCCCGCCGTCCTACGCCCGCGATAGCTCCTGTCGTAATCGCCCGGCCACTGCTGTGAAAAGCAGCGGGAGGGCGATTTTTGCTTTTCGAGCGCGTCCCACTTGAGCGCGTTGCGCAAAGACGTTGTAGTTCATGCGCTCAATTTCGCCGAGAATGTCTGAGTAGAGAATCTCCGCGGCACGGATAGCCTGACGCCCTGGCACCTCTAACATGTCCACGCCGCTGCTGGCTTCGGCATAGAGTGCGCGGTTGCGAGCGATGAAGAAGGCCAATGCCTGACGTACCGCCGGGGTCGTCTGTCCCGTGGCGGCACAGTAGCCGATCTCCTCGGTACCCACTCCGAAGGCCTCCCACTCATTCAGTGGTAGGTAAATACGGCCACGGCGAAAATCCTCGGCGATGTCGCGGAGGAAATTCGTCACCTGAAAGGCTTTTCCCAGGAGCTCTGCGTAGGGAGTGGCTTCCTCACGGGAGACCCCTGTGCGGGTGCCTAGGATGGGCATCATCTCAAGGCCGATGACTGCTGCGGAGCCCCACATATACGAGTCGAGTTGCTCCCATGTTTCAAAATGCGCAATGTGGCACGATGTGTCGGGCACGTCCATCAACATGGAGTGAACAAAGTCCGCAGAGAGCTGTGGATCGATGTCGTAGTCGCGAAAAGTCTGTGCGGCCGCCGAGATGACGGCACGGTCGCGGTCGCGGTGGACGTCGTCAAGCGAACCGATGACGACAGCTGAGTGGAAAAGCTCGCTTAAACGTGTGACCGTGGCTTCGATGTGCGTGGGGGAGCGGTCGGCGTCGGCGGGGCAGTCGACGTAGTCATCGACGATGCGTGCCCAGGCGTAGAGAGACCACACCGCACGCTGTTGGCGGGGTGCCAATAGTCGCGTGGCCAGGGAATACGTGCGACCGTGGGAGGCCATAATATCGCGGCAGAGCTCGTAGGACTGTGGCAGCGCGATGGTCGAGAGAGGCTGTGGGGTGGGCATGGACAACTATGCGACCTCGGTTGACCGCGACAGGGGTGCCACCGTGGAATCCGTGTCTGCGGCGGTTTTATCGTCACGCCACGGGTACTTCCAGCTGAATTTTCCAGTGGTCAGCCAGCCGACGGCCAGCCAGCCGAGAACGGTAATGATAACCATCCAGGGCACGTCGTAGAAGCGGTGATTGCCGCCGCCGGCGAAGGACAGCGACAGGATGAATGTGAACAACACGGTGCCTTGAACCACCCATCGTGGCGGGCGAATCGTTCCCATGGGAGTCAATAAGCTGGCGTAGTACCAGGGAAGTGCCACGGCATTAAATACGCAGGCCACCACGTAGGCGGCAATCATGCCAGCGACATTGTTACGAGGGGTGGCTCGGAAGTAGAACCAGGAGATCACGAGTCCCACCAGCATGATGATGGAGGAGACCACGCGTGTGTGGCTGACGATGACATTGAAACCGATGTCGTCGTTGAACCACGCCGTGACGCCCGAGATCACACCAGCGACCGCTGACGGTGCTGCCAGGGGGTTAATCACCTTGGTATTGCCACTGATCTCGGAAATCCAGCCCCAGCTCGAGCCGGTCAGCCACGTCACCACTGCAAGCGTGCCGACGCAAACTGCGACCAACACGATGCCCACACCGGCAATCGCCGGAATCTTGCGCAGCATCTCTTGAACCGTGGCGATGGGCTCGCGCCTGGTCAACACAATCCACACGACGAAGGGCAGCGCCAGGACAGCGGTGGCCTTCAGCGCGACGCCGATTCCGATGAGGACAGCGGCGACCAGGCCACCCCGCATGTGCTCCATGCGCAGTGCGGCGACGAGCGCCAAGCTGACCAAGCCGACCATCAGTGCCTCGTTGTGCATACCCGCAATCAGATGCAGTAGCACCAGTGGATTGAGCACACCGAGCCACTGTGCGAAAGCCGGATTTGCCCCAAGCTCCCGGGCGATTCGCGGGATCGACCAGACAATGGCGGCGAAGCCCAGCAGGCACACAATGCGGTAGAGAATCACGCCGACGGTGATGTTGTCGCCGACAATCCGCGTGATGACCTCTCCAATTCCCAGATGCAGCGGGCCATACGGGGTGGTGGTGTTCCGCCAGTCTGCGGATACCTCCAGCAGCATCGGCCCTGGATTAGCTGCAGCTCCCTCGGTGTAGGGATCAAACCCATCGCGGACCATCGCACCCTGCATGAGATACGAATAGACATCGCGAGAGAACAGCGGTGCGGCCAGCGCGAGGGGAATTGCCCAGGCCAACAGGATTGAATTAAACCGGCGCAACGTGGACTCATCGCCGCCAGCGTTCGCTGACGCCATAGCGTCTGCTGCGTCGCCAGAATGGGCAGAACCGGCCACAATGTCCCGGATAGTCCCCTTCGAGAACAGCAGTTCCCGCCCGATGCGCAGCCACGAGATAAGCAGCAGGGCGATACCTACCCAAATCACAATCTCACAGAAAATCTGACCGTGACCATAGGTGATCCAGTCAAGTCCCAGAGCGTGGACAAGGCCGCCACGGTAGCGGTTCGCACCGGAACCGTAGGAGCCCAGAGCAATGAGGATGCCACCGTAGACACCCAGCTGAGCACTCCGCGATAAATTCATGTCAACCTAAACAATCGATACATTGCTGATGCATTAATCCTAGTTGGTCAGTGACCACCGGCAGACATCCGGGAGACATTCAGGAGCTAAGGCGTTTCAAACCGCTGTGCCGCAAGTCGTCCAGAAATCATGACCGTCGGCACGCCAACTCCCGGCACCGTCGTCGATCCCGCCAGCGTCAGATTCTTTGGCATCTTCGGAGAGAAGTTGCGGGGACGGAATGGCCCCGTCTGTCGGAACAGATGCGCCAGCCCAAACGGCGAGCCAACGCCCATGTCACGTTCTTGCCACTGTTGAGGGGTATCGATCCGACCGACTCGCCACTTCGTAGAGATCCCGATCAGTCCGCGCCGCTCCAGCTCAGCGGTTATTTTCGCGACGTAGTCCCCACCGATTCGCGACCAAATCAGATTGGCCGACTGCAAGTTGGGGCACGGCGCGAGCACGCTGACAGGCTCCCACTGCACGCCGTTCGCATCTGTGACGATACGCTCCGGCGCGCTCACCGCAGGCCGGGTGACCAGCAATGACGGGTCCGACATTAGCTTTCCATGACGCGGTGACGAGATTTCTTCAAAGGTCTCGTTCCACTTTTCGCCAAACGAAATCAGGTGATGCCGTTTCGGCCACGTCGTCGTCTCCGAAACCGGAATCAGTCCGTGCGCCACCACCGCCGATGGGGAAAATCGAACCGGGAACAGCCGCCGCGCTCCTGTCCGCTTTACGACGCTCCGAAGGCCTCGCCACTTCGATGAGCTACTGGCGGCAGAGGTAGTCGCGTCGTGAAGCCAGCTCTGCACCACAGGTAAATCGGTAGTAGCGATGACGGCATCGGCGGGACGCTCGCCAGTTGCCGTGGTGACGGCGGAGACAAAGCCTGCCTCGTCGAGCTTCAGCCCAGTGACATCAACGCCGAAGTCGATGGTGCCGCCAGCTCGACGGACGGCCTCGGCGAGCAACTCGCTGACGGCGCCTATACCCGACCCGAATGCGGGGGAGTGCGGATAGTAAACCCCCATCGAGGTATCCATGTGGGAAATACAGCCGTAGACCGCACGGGCCTTAGCAGGAGGTACACCTGCGTAAAGCGCCTGGAAGCTGAAAACGCGAGCGAGATCATTATCTCCGAGGAAGGCACGAATCTTAGGTTCGAGGGCCCCGAAGGCACCGAGTCGGAGGAGCGTAGTGAGGTCGCGAAGCGCGCCGGGCCCGGTGAATAGGTCCGTAACGCGGTCAAAGCTGCGGGACATGAAGTTGTCGAAGCAGGCATTGAAGAGAGTTTGCAGCCACGTGCGGAGTTTGCGGTAGCCGGTGACGGTGGAGTCAGAGGCGCCGAAGCGGGCGAGCTCATCGGCCATCATGTCTTCGTTGGAAAACACGTCGAGCCCGCCGCGGGTGGCAAATTCCGCACGGTAGGTGGGCGTGATTGGGGAGGCCGAAAAACCCGGGTCGATATCGCGCGCGTAGAGGCCGACGGCGGCGAGGGCATCGTCGACAAGCGAGGGCATGGTCCATACAGTTGCGCCAGTGTCGAAGACTGCGATGAGCGATTGCTCGTCGACGTCGACGGTGACGGGTTCACTGGCGCAGCGTCCGCCGACGAAACTTTCCCGCTCGACAACGGTGACATCGTAGCCATCGGCGATGGCGTAGAGCGCGGCGGTAAGTCCGGACAGGCCTGCGCCGATGATGGTCAGTCGTGGTTTGGCGCCCTTATGAGGACGAGTGATCGCACGTCGCAGACGCGGGGAATTACTGAGGGCACGAGTGGGGGAAGCAGCGGGCATGACTACGCAACACCTGGTCTAATGCTGACGAGCGGTGGCGCGAACGCCCATAGCAATGAGGTTCTCGCGCGAGGTTGCAGGCAGGTCTGCATTCTCGATAGTGGAGAAAGCGCGGCTGGTCAGGCGGTCAATTTCACGTTCGACAGCATCGGCAGCTCCGGATTCAGCGATAAGATTGCGTAGCTCATCGATTTCTGCAGCAGACGAGACTGTTCCCAGGCGTTCATCGATAAAGCGGGCCTTTTCAGGTGCGGAATCGCGGTAGAGGCTCAAAGCCTGGCCGACCAGGACGGTTCGCTTGCCCTCGCGGAGGTCATCGCCGGCGGGCTTGCCCGTGACTTCGGGATCACCGAAAACGCCAAGCTGATCGTCGCGGAGCTGGAATGCCACGCCGATATCGCGGCCGAAGCTGCGGTAGGCCTCAACCAATTCCGCTGGCGCGCCGGCAATCGCGGCACCAATGTGGAGAGGCCGCTCGATGGTGTAGGCGGCGGTCTTGAACAGATTGATTTTCTCAGCGGTCTCGACGCGACTGTCCCGGCTGGCTTCGGCCGTGATATCGAGCAGTTGGCCGCCAAGTACTTCAGTGCGCATAGCCCGCCAGGGGACAAGTGCGCGGGTTAGTGCCTCCGAGCTGAGACCTGAAGAGTGCATCATGTCATCAGCCCAGGTCAAAGCGACATCGCCAATGAGAATTGCGGCCGAAATACCGAAGCGGTCGGCGGCTCCATTCCAGCTATTGGCCTCGTGCTTGGCCTCGAATACCTTGTGGATAGTCGGTGCGCCACGGCGCGTATCAGCGTCATCGATGATGTCGTCATGAATGAGTGCGCAGGCTTGAATGAGCTCCAGGGCACTCACCGCGTTCATCACAGCCTGGGAATCCTCTGCTGGGGAGAAACGGCCTTCGAGTCCGCCTGCTCCCAACCACCCCTGCCAGGCGAAGGCTGGACGCACGCGCTTGCCCCCATTGAGGACGAAGGAGTGGAGCGAATCTATGGCCTCGGTGTACACCGCATCGACCGACGCGACATCGTCGCCACGGCTTTTGAGGTAATTCTCCAGCGTTTTGGTAACAGCAGCTGGTACTTCGCGGGGCTGCAGCGCGGCCAAATCCAGTTCTTCGCTCATGTGAGCCTCTCGTCGATGACGGGTAATGCTGACTCAAGAATAGGACACCGCTTAGTATGAGTGACTATGTCCTCAACAATGCCACTGTCGCCAGGCCGCCAAGTGACGATCCGCCAGGCTCTTTCAATGCCGAGCGCGGGCAGTATTCCCTTCTCGGTCGAGTTCATGCCTCCGCGTGACGACGCGGCCGAGGAACGTCTTCTCCGAGCAGCTGAGGCTTTCCATGATCTTGGCGCCTCCTTTGCATCGGTGACATACGGCGCCGGTGGTTCTAGCCGCGACCGCACCCTGCGAATCGCCCAGCGCGTTTCGAAGCAGCCGCTTACAACGCTTGTGCACCTGACATTGGTAGAGCACACCGTCGACGAGCTGCGAGAAATCCTGCGTTCTTACCTCAGCGCGGGGCTGACGAATCTGCTCGTTCTGCGTGGCGATCCGCCGGGAGACCCCCTCGGTCCTTGGATGGAGACCGAGGGTGGTCTGCACTACGCCAGCGAGCTGATTGAGCTGATTAAGGCCGAGCCGGAGTTCGAAAAATTTGAAATCGGCATTGCGTCGTTCCCGGAAGGACACTACCGCTCGCCAGATTTGGACCATGACACGCAGTACACGCTGGCCAAGCTGCGCGCGGGAGCCGAATACTCGATTACTCAGATGTTCTTCGATATTGAGCACTACTTGCGCCTTCGAGACCGCCTGGTGGAAGCCGACCCAGTGCACGGTGCCAAGCCCATCATTCCGGGGCTGATGCCGATTACGTCGCTGCGCTCAGTGCGCAGGCAGGTTGAGCTCTCAGGGGCTCAGTTGCCATCCGATTTGGAGGAACGCCTGATTAAGGCAGCAGATGGTGACGAGCAGGCCAATAAGGATGAGATTCGCAAGATTGGTATCGAGTTTTCGACCAACATGGCAGAGCGTCTCATCGCCGAAGGCGTGCCGGGGCTGCACTTTATGACTATGAACTTCGCCCGCGCCTCCCAGGAGGTTTTGCACAACCTCGGCATGGCACCCGCATGGGGCACCGGCCAGGATATGCTGCGCGGCGGTTTTTAATTGCTAAAAGTCCTGCATGTCGCGGATTCTTCGCGCCCACAGGACGCCTAGTACTGAAGCCAGGACACCGGCGGCTGTGGTCACACCGGCAAACAAGAGGAATTGATTCCGCTTGGTGGATCCAGCCGGCGACGAAGCCCATACATTATGGTTCTCGCCACTGGCGAGCTGCCACTCCACCTTGTTCGGTTCGGTCTGGCGGCCATTGGAGTCAGTAACCTGCTCCGGGAACGCGACGACGAAATCAACCTTCGCGCCGGGCAGGTGAGTCAAATCCATGTGACCGTTCATCGAAATCTTGCCGCCACCGGTACGGTCTAGGTCGATGTCTATGCGATCGTCGGAAAGCTGTCGGAGCGTATCGGTGAGTTCAATGAAGTGCAGCTCGTTGAATGAGACTTCCATCTTTCCCGTGGAGGAGTCGATTTCTCCCTGTGAGACGCGGTCGGAGAGATCTTCCGGCACTTGCCACTGCTCAAATTGGGAACGGACTTCCTCCGTGGGCGTTACGTGAATTGTGCCCGAGACCCTGTCATCGCCGGAAATGGTAATGCCAGCCTGCGCGTCAAAGCAGCCGCTGAGCGGCAGGACGGCGGCAATCCCTGCCATTGCTGTGGCAATGCGCAGAGGCGAAAGCCGTCGACGTGGTGTGGAAGGTTCACTCGGTGATGATGTCACGGGGAAGATCTACTCCTAGAACTGCAAAGGGACGGGAGTCCCCTGTGAAATAAAAGTTCCTTAAAACATCCTTGAAACCAAATTGGCGGTAGAGCTGCCATGCCCTATTGGCCTCATTCGGGTATTCCGGCGTTGACAACAGAACTCGCGTCTCTGGGCGGGAATCGACCAACTCGCGGAGCAGCCGTTTACCGAGTCCCCGTCCCTGAAAGCTGGGATGTATGTGAATCTCAGACAGTTCGGCGTAGTTTCCCAAGAGCTTGACGACGTCCGGTAGCGAGCGCCCGTCCATGAGCAGTCCATCTCTTACCTGGCGATACCACCAGTGCGTGTCCAATCCTGTGCGGCAGTAGCCGATGCCAACCAACCTGCAGCGCGGGTCGCGGAGAGCCTGGGCAGGGGAGAGCTCTTCGGGGTGAGCTATGGCTGCAGCAGCCATGAAGCCGGGTTGAGTGGTTTGCTTCTGCCATTCATGGAGACGACCGGGCAAGATTGCGGGGTTGTACTGCATCGCGGTGATGTAGAGAGCCACTGCTTCTTGCAGGCGGAGATTGAAGTCTCCTGCTGTCATCGGAACCACGCTGTATTTCACAGTGACCAGATTAGCGACTTAGACGAACTTAGTTGTGAGATTACTGCAATAACATCGGGTCGAACAGGTGTTCGAAACTGTGTCTGGCGCAGTCCGGGGTTGGGGATAAATTGCAGTCAATCCCGCTAAGGAGAAGCGGAAAATCTGTGCTCATGTGAATGCTGTGTGAAAGGAGAAGCAGGGCGGTGGCAAGGTCGAACGTGGTGGAGTTTAGGGCGATTTCGCAGTCGGGTTCGGTCGCCCCGGTCGGTGTCTCAAAGCAATCGCTGGAGCTGCTGGGGCGGGCAGAGGCTCTGCTAGTGAATGCTCGGAATGCTGGCTCTGATGAGATGCTGGAGCTTTCCTACTGTGCGGCACTGCGCTGCGCAGGCGCGCTGTTGAATCGCGACGATGCATCGGTGGCTGGGGGTTCTGGCTCGGGCTCTCGTTCGGGCTCAGCAGTTAGGCGTCGTCGTTCGGCAACACAGAGTGCCTGGTTGCGTTTAAGGAAAGAGCAGCCCGAATTTGATAGCTGGGTCACCAAATTCGAGCAGTTCACCGCGCTGCGTGAGGAAGTCCGGTTAGGTATTTCGCGTCGCATTGACTCGCGGCGGGCACAGGAGTTGTGGGATTTAAGTTGTGCATTCTTGGGGGCTGTCCGGGCCGAGCTGGGTGTTCTGCCCGCGGCTGCGTAAGCCGGTGGGAGCATGTTAGAGCGTTGCTTTCCTAAATAAATGGGGGATTGTTGGGATTCATGGAACAATAGGGGTGAGTCACCCGTTGAAGGGGTAAGAATGAAGCTAACGGACGCCGCGTTAGCAGCAGGTGGCCTGTGATTAACTTTGCTGTACCGGCACTGTTAGTTGAAGGGTCGAGGCTCGCCAGTATCGCGGTGGGCAATGCTCAAGTAGGCGATGGAGGAATTGTGGGACTATCTGAGCACGAACAGCGGATGCTCGACGAAATCGAGTCTGCACTCTACGCTGAGGATCCTAAATTTAGTTCGACGATGGCCGGAAATGCGTTCAGCTTTCCGGAGAAAAACAGCGCCCCCCGTGGGTTTTCGATCCAGGTTTTTGCGCTCATGCTCCTTGGTCTGCTGATGCTGATTGGCGGCGTCGCTCTTTTCTCTGTGAGCAATTGGTTCATTGTGTTGTCGGTAGCCGGCTTTGGTCTTATGTTCGGTTCCGGCGTTTGGGCTCTGACTGGCGCCGGTAGGCAGGAGAAGTCTAGTTCTGCTTCGGGGCTGAACTTTGGAAAGTCTAAGTCCGGGGCGGCAAAGAGTCGTCGAGGAGCCTCGGGTGGTCGTGGTTCCTCTGGTGACTCCACGTTGGAATCGCGTTTCCGTGGCCGCTTCGAGGGGCGTTAGGGGACAGGCCTTAAAGATAAAAAGTGAGGGCAAGCCAGCGGTGGCTTGCCCTCACTTTTTTGTTTTTCTAGACGCGAATCGTCTCCACAAGATCTCACCCACTTTGCCCCACCACGAGTCCCCACTTTCCCCCACTTAGCCATTGGGATGGAGGAATTCTTATCTGCAGTCGTTGCCGGCATTCCTGAAAGTTTGGCTCCGGCGAAACAAAGTTGCAGTTCAGCGGGCTAAGTCCGGCGACCAGGTTGAATCTGGATAGTTTTTAGTAGGTAAGTGGTGTGTATTGGGGTGCAGGCCGCCTGTTGTTAACTATGTGGTTGGTGTGGCGTCGTTATCTGTGGGGTTGCGGGTGGGTGCCCCACTTTTTGTTCACACTTTAATTGTCGACGATTTTCTTTAAAAGCCCATGTCAACTGGGTTAAATCAGATGTCGCAGCGGTGGGGTTGCGCTGATATTGTGGCTATTTTTCTCCTTCTTATGTTGATAGTGGCAGATAGTGGGGTAAAGTGGGGCGTGATGTTGATTGAGGTTGGTCAACATTGCAGAAGTGAATATCCGATTTGCGCTTAAAGTTTGGCGAGATTTTGGCACGGCGGGAAAAGCACGGCCCTCCGGCTCTGCTTGAAGGCAATGCCTAAATCCCCGGATTCGGTAAGCGTTTGTGCGTTGACATTGAGGTTGACACGGGGATAGGAGGCCAGTGACGCATGTTTCTGGGCACCTATACTCCGAAACTTGATGACAAAGGGCGCCTGACGTTGCCGGCGAAGTTCCGCGAGGATCTCGCAGGTGGCCTGATGGTCACTAAAGGGCAGGATCATTCTCTGGCGGTGTATCCGAAAGAGGAGTTCGTCAAACTAGCTCAGCGGGCCACTAAGGCCTCTCGTACGAATGCCAAGGCGCGAGCTTTCATTCGAAATCTTGCGGCGAGCACCGATGAGCAGCGCCCCGATGGTTCCGGGCGAATCACGTTATCGATGGATCACCGTCGGTACGCGAATCTCTCCAAAGAGTGTGTGGTTATCGGTTCTATTGACTTTCTGGAGATCTGGGACAAAGAGTCCTGGGAGGCCTACCAAGCGGAGCATGAAGCTGATTTCTCCGAAGGTGAGGATGACTCGCTGTTCGGCGTTTTATAAACCGCTTGGAATAACCGAAAAGAGGGAATGTCCGCATGGACTCTGCCTGATAGCCCCTGGTGTACTTCCCCGATACCAGGTTCTGTCAGGCGGGGCCCTGTGAACATCCCCGCTTTTTGTTTAAGCACCGATAGCAGCATTCCCAGTAGTGCACATGAGGTGCGGTCTGGTTGCTGGCGCGGCACTCGTCGTCAAGCAAACCGGGAATACACTCGATAGATTCTCTGACCAGTGCAAACATACCCGGTGAGGAGGGGAAATGAACGGATCGGCGCCTGCGGATGATCGCAAGTCCGGCGAGTTTGGTCATGTCCCCGTTTTGCTTCATCGAGTAACTGATTTGTTGCGCCCGGGCATCGAGGCACTGGGTGACGACGCAGTAGTTGTCGACGGCACTCTTGGTGCCGGTGGACACACGGAATACCTGTTGGAGCAGTTCCCGAAGCTCTGCGTTGTTGGACTCGATCGCGATGACAATGCATTGCGAGGGGCAGAACAACGTCTCGCGCGCTTCGGTGATCGCTTTGTAGCCTTCCGTGTGCGTTTCGATTCGCTCGCCGAGGTGCTCAGTGGTGAGATTCCTGCAGCCGCTGGTGGAAGTGGCGCGGAGGACATTCTCGCCCGCGCCGCTGAGAAGGGCATTGCAGGTGCGCTTTTCGATCTCGGTGTTTCCTCGATGCAGCTTGACCAAGTCAATCGTGGATTCGCCTACCGAGTCGACGCCCCGCTGGACATGCGCATGGATGCAAGCCAGGGGATTACCGCAGCGGATGTGCTCAATACCTATTCGCACGGTGATATCGCGCGCATCCTATCGACTTACGGCGACGAGCGCTTCGCCGGCAAGATCGCCTCGGTAGTCCTGCGTGAGCGGGAGAAGGAACCGTTTACGACCTCCGGTCGTCTGGTCGAGCTGCTCTACGAAACCATTCCGGCGGCATCTCGCCGCAAGGGCGGACACCCGGCCAAGCGTACGTTTCAGGCTCTTCGTATCGAGGTAAATCGTGAGCTTGAAGCTCTGGAAAATGTACTGCCACAGGTCTGCAATGCACTCGCAGTCGATGGGCGTGCAGTGTTCATGAGCTACCAGAGTCTGGAAGACCGCATCGTCAAGAAGGACTTTGCGGAGCGCGTGAAGTCGACAACCCCACCGGGGCTCCCGATGGAGCTTCCGGGGCATGAACCGCACTTTGCTCTCATCACGAGAGGTGCGGAGAAGGCGTCGGCAAGCGAGATCGAAGACAACCCCCGAGCCGCACCGGTGAGAGTTCGCTGTATCGAGCGGATTCGAGCCGATTGACCCAAACCTTTCAACCGCACCAAACGCACCCTTAACGATCTAAGTACTGGGAGAACTTTCGAGCATGGCAACGACAATCACGGAGCACGCCCCCACCCGGCGCACCTCCCGCGGCGCATCTGCAACCGTCGCCGGTGCCAAGACGAAGACTCGTCAGCGCGGTCGCAGCGCCCGCACGAAACAGGATCTTTATCAGCGCCGGCGGTTTGGGCGCACAGGTTCTCAGCAGGTCATCTCGGTGCGTGGGCGTCGCGTTACGACGTCCTCGAGGGATAACCACAAGTTTGCCGGTGCGGCCGTGATGATTATTCTCGTCGTTGCCGGAATCGTGGCGGCGATGTGGCTGTCGGGTATTTCGACCTCGACATCCTTGCAGCTGGATGCTGCGCAGACCAAGGAAAAGGAGCTGCGTAACCAGCTGGAGGTGCTCGAGCGGGATGTTGCTTACATGAAGTCAACCGGTGCTATCGCGCAGCGTGCTGTGGAAGAGGGCATGGTCAATCCGGAGCAGCCTGCCGTTTTGACGACTGATCCGGAAGGCAAGGTCGTGGAAGTGCGACCGGGCGATGAGAAGCAGCAGAAGATTATCGACCTCAACAGTGAGTCGCCGAATGTTCCGCATGCGCCGTCGTCGAACCCGAAGGACACCGAGAATGTTCCGGGGATGCAGGCACCGGCCATTGAGGAAGCGCACCCACGTCCGAACGGGTTGCCGGCAACCGCTCCGTATGCGCCGCAGAACCATGAGCCCGCACCAGCACCTGCGCCGGCTCCGGCACCCGCGCCTGAGGCTGAAGCGCCAGCGCCAGCCCCAGAAGCGCCAGTCGCGGCGCCGGAAGCACCGGAAGCTCCGGCACCCGAGCCAGCTCCAGCACCGTAGGAACTTAGAAAACAAACTGGGCCAAACTGGCCAACTGTCCGATATTCTGGCGGTTCCACTGTTTCTGGTCAGTCGACTGTAGACTAATTAATTCAGTACTCGCGATGGCAGGGAATACCGCCTAACGTTATCGCGCGCGGGAGAATCGACTTAGTAGAAAGCACTAGCGCATGATTCGATCTGAAGACGACTACCCCAACCGTGGAGGGGGGTATGACTTCGGCGAACGTGCTTACCGAATTACATCCCGTGAGCGCAGAGGCCAAAGTCGCGTTCGGGATGGTCAGCGCAGCCGGGGGCTCGATGCTAAAACCAACCGAAGCGTGCCCCCGCGCGAAAAAATGCGCATTAGTAATAAGGACTTCATCCGACGTCGCAACTGGCTGCAGTTTATAGGCGCTATCGCAGTTGTAGTGCTGGTCTCCCGTTTGGCTTGGGTGCAGCTCGTCGCAGGTCCTGACCTGTCGGCGGCGGCGCAGAATCAGCGCACGGTGGAAGTTGTTGATGCAGCTCGGCGCGGTGCGATTCTCGATCGTAACGGAGCTCAGCTTGCCTTCACTATGGAGGCACGCAGTATTACCGTTCACCCGAACACTTTGCGCAAGTGGATTGGGGACGCCCATAAGCAGCGCCCGGATGATGTCGCTACCTACGATGAACGCCTCGAGCAGATCGCCAAGGATTTGCCGAAGCTACTCGACGTGGCCGACATCGACGCGGAGAAGTCGGGAAGCAGTCGCCGTCGTCAAGCGGAACCCGAAACCGAGGAGAACTCGGTGATGAGCGCGCCGTCCCGGGTGAGCTCGAAGGACATTCTGGAGAAGCTGCGCAATGAGGACAGCACCTATGAGGTGCTCGTGCGTAATGTCGACCCGGACAAGGCCGCTGCCATCGTGGAAAAGTATCCGGAACTGGTGGCGGAGCGTCAGGATATTCGCCAGTACCCGAATGGGGCGACGGCGGCTAACGTCATCGGCAAGATTGGCATGGATGGCGTCGGCCAGTTCGGCTTTGAAGCCTCTCGTGATGCCACTTTGCAGGGTATTAACGGTGGCAAGACCATTGATATCGCCTCTAACGGTGTGGCAATCCCGGGATCCACGCGCGATGTCCACGCAGCTGTGGACGGTACGACTTACGAGCTGACCCTGGACCTCGACATGCAGTACTTTGTCCAGCAGCAGGTCAACCAGGCGAAGGCCAACTCGGGAGCGAAGGATGCGTCGGCAGTCGTGCTCGACGCGAAGACCGGCGAAGTGCTTGCAATGGCGCAGGCGGACACGGCTAACCCGAATAAGGATATGGGGGCCGAGCTCGAAGAGGGGCGCACTATCGGAAACTCCGCTGTATCGAACCCATTTGAGCCGGGCTCTGTAGCAAAGATTATTACCGCAGCGGCCGCTATCGAAGACGGCAAGACCACACCGGATGAGGTTCTGCAGGTTCCGGGCACGATTGATATGGCGGGTGTCACCGTGCGCGATGCATGGGAGCACGGCACGGAAGCTTTCACGACGACCGGTGTATTCGGCAAGTCCTCCAATGTCGGCACCCTAATGCTGGCAGAGCGTTTGGGTCAGGACCGCTTCGCTGAGATGCTGCATCTCTTCGGGCTGGGGCAGTCCACGGGTATCGAGTTGCCCAGTGAATCGTCCGGCTTGGTGCCGCAGCGTCCGCAGTGGTCCGGCGGTACATTTGCGAACCTGCCCATTGGTCAGGGTATGGCCATGACACTGCTGCAGATGACAGGAGTTTTCCAGGCAATCGCCAACGATGGCGAGCGCATCCCGCCGCGTATGATTCGTTCGACAATTTCCCCGGACGGCACGAAGACGGCAACAGAGCGCCCGGAAACAGTGCGTGTGGTTAGCCCGGAGACCGCCCAAACTGTGCGCGCCATGTTTGAAGGCGTTATGCAGTCTGATCCCACGGGGCAGCAGTCGGGTACCGCTGCCGGAAATAGTATTGAGGGGTATTCGCTCACAGGCAAGACAGGTACGGCGCAGAAGGTTGACCCCGACACCGGCGCGTACTCGAATTCCAAGTACTACATCACGTTTGCAGGCATCGCGCCTGCCGACGATCCCCGTTTTGTCATTGGCATCATGCTTGACGAACCCCAGCGTGGTGTTCATGGTGACGGCGGTCAGTCAGCAGCCCCACTGTTTAAGGACATCGCCGCTTGGGCGCTTAACCGCTACAACGTACCGCCGTCGCCACCCCGCGAAGGCAAGTTGTTGCTGCAGCCGTAACGAGGTCACCACCACAATGAAGTTACCGCGACAGCACTAATACACAGACTTTTATTACTTTGGTTTCTGCAAAGTGAATCTCTTGAATTTTTCCAATTTGTTGTACACCAACGACTGACTTGAAAGAGGGAACAGCCAATGACCGCCACCCTTGCGAAATTGTGTAACCTCGCGCATGGCCGACTTGACGGCATTACCGAATCCGCGGCGGCAGGAGCGGATATCGCCGCGATCGAACTCAACGCTGCCGAAGTGCCTGAAGGCGGAATGTTTGCTGCCGTCCCAGGTACTCGCACGCATGGTGCGCGCTACGCGCAGCAGTCGGCTGCTACAGCGATCCTGACTGATGAGGAAGGTCTGAAAATCCTGCGGGAAGCAGGGGAGACTCGCCCAGTCCTGGTTGTCGACGATGTCCGGGCCGTCATGGGGCACGTTGCTGCAGAAATCTACGATCATCCCTCGGATTCACTGACCATCATTGGGGTTACCGGCACCTCTGGCAAGACCACCACGACCTACATGCTGGAGGGCGCGCTGCTGGCAGCTGGATGCTCGACAGGCATCATTGGTACTACCGGCACGCGCATCAATGGCCGTGCCGTTCCGTCGAGCCTGACTACCCCAGAGGCTCCAGCCCTCCAGCGCCTGTTCCACCAGATGCTCTCCGAGGGTGTGACGCACGTTGTCATGGAGGTTTCTTCCCACGCACTGTCGTTGGGACGTGTAGACGGAGTCAGTTTCGACGTCGGCTGTTTCCTCAACCTCTCGCAGGATCACCTGGACTTCCACAAGACCTTGGAAGAGTATTTCCAAGCCAAGGCCAAGCTCTTTGATCCTGAAGGTCCGACACATGCACCGAAGGCTGTCGTGTGCATCGACGACGACTGGGGTGTCCGCATGGCAGATATCGCTGCCGGCGACCCGGATGTCCAAGTCACCACTGTCCATACTCAGCATCGCGTAACCGACAAGACGCCAGCTGCCGAGGTCTTTGCAGAATGGCACGCCGCTGCAGCCACTGTCGCCACTAACGGTGTCCAGCATGTGGAGCTAACGCGAAACAACACTGACACAGTTGAGGTGGAAGTTCCTCTGCCGGGTGCTTTCAACGTTGCCAATGCCGCAGTCGCATGGGCTGTGCTCGATGCGATTGGGCATGCCAATGACGCGGCCAAGAGCGGTCTGGCACAGGTGCGTGTGCCAGGCCGCATGGAGCGCATCGATCGCGGACAGGACTTCCTGGCTGTGGTGGACTATGCCCACAAGCCAGCCGCAGTAGCTGAAGTGTTGGCCACCTTGCGTGCACAGACCGAAGGTCGCGTGCTGGTTGTCGTCGGCGCCGGTGGCGACCGCGATAGTGCCAAGCGTCCAATTATGGGAGCTGAGGCTGCATGCGGTGCCGATGTCGTCATCATCACCGATGACAATCCACGCTCCGAGGTGCCCTCTGAAATCCGTGCGGCCGTGGTCGCCGGTGCGAAGGAAGCGGTTGCCAGCGGCGAGGCCAGTTCTGACACGGTTGTTGAGGAAATCGGCGATCGCGGCCAGGCAATTCGCCGTGTCGTCGAGCTCGCCCACAGCGGCGACAGCATCGTGGTGGCAGGCAAGGGACACGAAACCGGCCAGGATATCGGTGGCGTAATTCACCCGTTCGATGACCGTGAACAGCTGGCCGAAGCACTCACACAGCGACTGGAGGGATCCGCTGATTGAGATTGCTGAAATCGCTGAGGAAGCGCACCACCTGACATGCCTACCGCGAACCATTCGCGGTAGGCGAATAAAATCAAGAAATCATCCTTTACTAGGCGCCTGGAACTCTAACCAACAAGGACTATAGACATCATGATTGCCCTGACCGCCGCGGAAATCGCTCACATCGTGGGAGGTGAACTCGCCCACGTCGATGATGACGCCACAGTGACTCAGCCCGCAGAATTCGACTCCCGAAAGATTCGCGAAGGCTCGCTCTTCCTCGCCCTGCCGGGCGCGCGTGTCGACGGCCACGACTTCATCGATCAGGCTGTAGCAGCTGGAGCGCCGATGGCACTGGCGGCACGAGATGTTGGGCAACCTGCGGTCGTCGTCAAGCCCCTTGGTAAGCAGGACTCCAATGCCGACGCATTTGCACACGATCCGGATGGTTCCGGGGCAGCGGTGCTGGAAGCGCTTGGTAAGTTGGCGCGTTACGTCGTCGACGAGCTGAAGAAGGATCAGCTGCATGTCGTCGGTGTGACGGGTTCGGCGGGAAAGACGTCGACGAAGGACATGATGGCGACGCTGCTGCGTACCGACGGTCCGACGGTGGCGCCGAAGGGGTCGTTTAATAACGAAATTGGGCATCCGTACACGGTGCTGCAGTGCACTCCGGAGACGAAGTACCTGGTTGCGGAGATGAGCGCACGCGGAATTGGGCATGTGGCCCACCTGGCGCGCATCGCGCCACCGACGATCGGTGCGGTGCTCAATGTTGGCACGGCGCACCTTGGTGAGTTTGGCTCGCGCGAGGCAATCGCGCAGGCTAAGGGCGAGCTCGTGGAAGCGCTGCCGGCTGCGGAGCAGGGCGGTGTGGCCGTACTCAATGCCGACGATGACTACGTCACTGGCATGGCTCCGCGTACCCAGGCGAAGGTGGTGTTCTTCTCTGCCGATGAGAACTCCGAACGCCACGCAACCGCGGATTACCGCGCCACGAATGTGCAGCTCGATGATTTTGCTCGTGCATCTTTTGACCTGCATGTACCGGATGGGCGTACATTCCCGATCCAACTGCAGGTCTATGGTGCGCACCAAGTGGCCAATGCCCTGGCGGCGATTGCGGTGGCAGTGGAGTCCGGTATTGATGCTGAGCAGGTCGCAAAGGCGATGGCTGCGCATGTGGCAGCGTCAGAGCGGCGCATGGATGTCCAGCAGCTCACTGGCAATATCGTCGTAATTAACGACTCCTATAATGCCAACCCTGATTCGATGCGTGCGGGGATTGACGCTCTGGCACGTACAGCAGCTGGCCCAACGCACCAGGACGCCTCATCGTGGGCCGTGCTGGGACAGATGGGTGAGCTTGGCGATTCCGCTGAAGATGAGCACTCGTCGCTTGGCGAGTACCTTGTGGGCCGCGGCATCGATCGACTAATTGCAGTCGGAGAGAGTTCTAATGTGCATGCCCTGGCCGACAAAGCGGAAGAGTTGGGGTTAAATACTTCTAGGGTGCCGGATACATCCACTGCCGCGGATTTGGTGGCGGCCGAGGTGCGTCCGGACGATGTGGTGTTAGTCAAGGCCTCCTATGCGGACGGTATGTGGCGGGTCGCGGACTCGCTGGCTGCCAAGGTTGGTACTACGCCCGAAGGTGAAAGCGGAGAGGAAAAGTAAGTGATTCAACTTATTCTCAGCGGTGCGATTGCATTTCTGGTGAGTGTCTTTTTAACACCAGTGCTTATTCGCAAATTCTCTGCTGAAGGTCTTGGCCAGGAGATCCGTGAAGAAGGGCCGAAGAGCCACCTGCGCAAGCGGGGAACTCCGACTATGGGCGGCATCGCCATCATCGCCGCAATCGTCGCTGGTTATTTCCTCTCACACCTCGTTACGTATATCCAGACTGGCGTGGGGCCGTCCGCCTCCGGTCTGTTGGTGATGTTCCTGGTTCTGGCGATGGGCGCATTGGGTTTTGCCGATGACTTCATCAAACTCTACAAAGGACGCAACCTGGGGCTGAACAAGACAGCGAAGCTGGTTGGGCAGCTGGCGGCAGCGCTGATTTTCGGCGTGCTGCTGCTGCAGTTCCCGGATGCATCTGGCTTGACTCCCGGTTCGACGAGCTTGTCGCTGATTCGAGATATTCCGTTCCTGAATCTGGCACCGGGGCCTGTGTGGTTCGGCATGATTGTCTTCCTGGTATTTGTCTTCATCGTCATTGCCGCATGGACGAATGCCGTCAACCTCACTGATGGCCTTGACGGCCTGGCCGCTGGCGCCACCGCGCTGCTACTGGCCACCTACACGCTGATTTCCTTCTGGCAGTTCCGTAACTCTTGCGAGGCTTCGCTGGGCAGCGGTTGCTACAACGTCCGCGATCCGCTGGATATCGCCGTTATTTCCGTCGCGGGTCTGGGCGCCTGTTTGGGCTTCCTGTGGTGGAATGCAGCGCCGGCAAAGATCTTCATGGGAGATACCGGTTCGCTGGCTCTTGGCGGTTTGGTAGCGGGTCTGTCATTTGTCACCAAGACTGAGCTGCTGATGGTTATCATTGGCTTCATCTTCGTGATGGAAGTTGCTTCCGTGGCAATCCAGATTGCGGTTTTCCAAACGACTGGCAAGCGCGTATTCCGCATGGCTCCTCTCCATCACCACTTCGAAAACGGAGGTTGGGCGGAGACAACTGTTGTCGTTCGCTTCTGGCTACTCGCAGGCATTTTCAACATGATTGGCGCAGCCATCTTCTACAGTGACTGGCTCTCTCAGGTAGGCGTATTTCAATGATTAACTCACCAGACCCGACCAACCTCACCGATATCCGAAATCTCGACTTAGTCGCTACGGTGCGCTCTGGTCGAGTTCTGGTGGCAGGAGCCGGAGTTTCCGGTCGCGGTGCCATTGCGATGCTCAAGGACATCGGCTGTCCGGAAGTTGTCGTCGTGGACGATTCCGCTCTCGGCGCACTGGTTGCCGCTGACTTTTCGGTTCGGCATGTCACGACCGCAGACGCTCGCGACGAGCTTGCCGACGCGGTTGCGATTGTGACCTCGCCAGGGTGGCGTCCGACCAGTCCGCTGTTCGGCGCCGCCGCTGAGGCCGGTGTCCCGGTATTCGGCGATGTGGCGCTGGCTTTCGCCGGCGACTGTGCCCAGCTGTGGGGGCCGAAACGTACCTGGCTGGTAGTCACCGGCACTAACGGCAAGACCACAACCACCTCCATGCTGGCCGCCATGCTCGGGGAACAGGGCGCAGCTGTGGGCAACATTGGTGTGGCTCTGTACGACGCACTGACTGCTGAGCCTCGTATCGAGGTCTTGGCCGCAGAGCTGTCCAGCTTCCAGCTGCACTGGGCTCCAAACATTCGCCCAGATGCGGGAGTACTGCTGAACCTGGCGGAAGACCACATCGACTGGCACGGTTCTTACGAAAACTACGGTCTGGACAAGACCCGTGCGCTGCGCGGTACTGTCGCAATCTACGGTGCGGATGACGCAGATGTCGTCGAGCACGTGGAAAAGATGCTGAAAAACGACGAGCTCGGCAACTCCGTCGTGGGCTTTACCGATGGTCCCCCGGAGGCACACCAGGTCGGAGTTCGCGACGGCATGATTGTCGACCGCGCTTTTGGCGGCGGCGATGCCGCAGCTGACGACTCTGGTCCGGGCATTGTCATCGCACCGGTAGCGGGAATTTCTCCTCCCGGCCGGGCAGGTGTTCTCGACGCGGTGGCCGCCACTGCGATGGCGCGCAGTATCGGTACCTCACCGGAGCAAATTGCAGCGGCATTGGAGACTTTCGAAGTTCGCGCACACCGCGGTCAGATTGTCCATAAGGCAAATGATGTCGTGTGGATTGATGACTCCAAGGCCACCAACCCCCACGCTGCCGACGCTGCACTGTCCGGTCATGAGCGTGTCGTTTGGATCGTCGGTGGTCAGCTCAAGGGCGCGGAAATCTCTCCGCTAGTGGCGAAGCATGCTCATCGCCTGCAGGCCGCCGTGGTTCTGGGCGTCGATAGGCAACTAGTCAGCGATGCGCTCTCCCGCATCGCACCTGCTGTGCCGGTCGTTGTCATTGATGACACCGACAAGGTTGATGCCATGGCAAAGGCCTGTATGGCAGCTAGTGAATATGCCAACCCTGGGGATGTGGTGCTGTTGGCACCAGCTGCCGCCAGCTTGGACATGTACTCCGGAATGGCTGAACGTGGCGACTTGTTCGCGCAATGGGCGCAGAAGGTGACGTCAACTGATGGATAACTCCCGCAAGGCTCGTAATTTAAGCGCTAGTGCCGCGACGGCACAAAAGGGGACGAAGGCTACCAGTTCACAGCGGCCCTCGTCGTCTAGCTCTAGTGCTCGAGAGCGGCCGGCGTGGGTGGAGCGTTTTAACGACTGGAAGTCGCGTCCGCTGTTCGACTACCACCTACTGATGATTATCGTCGCGCTGCTGACGTCAATCGGACTGGTGATGGTGCTGTCGGCATCCATGGCCAGCGCGGGTAATGACTCGGGCAGCGTGTGGTCGGTGTTCATCCGTCAGCTGGTCATGGTGGTGGCGGGTCTCATCTCCATGTGGATCGTGCTGCGAATGCGGGTGGAATTGATTCGCTCGCTATCGACAGCAGCGCTGATTTTGTCCTTTGTGCTGCTGGTTTTGGTGATTATCCCTGGTATCGGCATCGGCCTGGAGGAAACCGGTGCGCGTTCGTGGCTGAGTATTGGTGGTATCACCATGCAGCCGTCAGAAATCGCGAAGATCGCGCTGGCACTGTGGGGTTCGAAGCTGCTGGCTGAAAAGGTCCGCACTGCTGTGTCCTATACCGATTTGTTCGGGCTGTTCGGTGCGGTCAGCTTCGTGGTATTGGCACTGGTGATGCTGCAGCGTGACCTCGGCATGGTTGCTTCCATGGCGTTCGTCGTGGTGGCGTTGGCGTGGTTCGCTGGCCTGCCGCGCGTATTCATCACCGGGCTGCTTGCCGCTGCGGCTTTCGCCCTGGTGATTTTTACCGTCACCGCGGGTTTCCGTTCGGCGCGAATCAGGGTCTACTTGGACTCGCTGCTTGGTAACTTCAACGACGTGCAGGGCGATGCCTACCAGTCCTACCAAGGCTTTCTTTCGCTTGCCGACGGCTCTCTCACCGGTGTCGGTCTCGGTCAGTCGAGCGCGAAGTGGGGATACCTACCGGAGGCGAAGAATGACTTCATTTTCGCCATTATCGGTGAGGAGACTGGTTTCCTCGGCGCGCTGATGGTTATTTTGCTCTACGCAGCGCTCGGCTGGGTGGGACTTCGTATCGCCGGTCGTCAGAACGATCCGTTTCTCCGTCTGCTCGCGGGCACGATTACTGCTGCAACCGTGGTGCAGGCTTTCATCAACATCGGCTACGTCGTTGGTGCGTTGCCAGTGACTGGTCTGCAGCTGCCGCTGATTTCCGCCGGTGGTACATCGGCGATGGTGACGTTGTTCTCGATGGGTCTGCTGGCCACATGTGCCCGCCACGAATCGGAGGCAGTCTCTGCAATGCAGACTTCGGGACGTCCGGGGCTGGACAGGTTCCTGGGTATTCCGGAACCAATCCCGTATGACGAATCGCGTCGCCACGCGCCGAAGGTGCGTGCCCATCGCGATCCGCAACGCTTTGGTCCGCCCGTGGTGACCAGTGGAGCGCGTACTCCACGTGGCGAGGGGGCGCAGGTGCGGGAAACCTACAGTGGCCGAGCTGACCGACCCCAACCGGGCCGGCCGTAGTGGAGGCAGCCGCAGTGGCCGAGGTGCCACCCCGCAGCGTGGCTTCCGAGCGTCCGGAAGCTCCGGAAACTCGGGCAGTGTTCGTGGCCGCGAAGTGGATTATTCCCCTCGTAGTGACGACGGACGGACGCGGGGTTTTACAGCGAGGTCGCCGCGGACTGGACGGTCACAGGGCTCCTGGTCGTCGTCAAGCTCAGGCCGGGGCAGTAGGATTCGGGGCGAAGGTCGTGGCGGACAGTCGCGTTCGCGCCAGCGCCCGGGCCGAAACAATAGGAACGGCGGTTCAGCACCGCGGAGGAGGAATCGATAACACCATGGCAGACAAGAATCTGGGCGCAGCCGCTGGGGCGAAAGGCGCTTCGGAGTCTGAGCAGTTTCTCAAGGAAGATGGCTCTGCTCCGACCATTGTGGTGGCCGGCGGTGGTACGGCTGGCCATATCGAACCTGCACTGGCAGTAGCGGATGCGATTTTGAAACTGCAGCCGGATGCCCGCGTCATTGCACTCGGTACGAATCGGGGGTTGGAGTCAACCCTCGTACCGGCGCGAGGCTATGACCTAGAGCTGATTCCGCCAGTGCCGGTGCCGCGCAAGCCGACTGCGGATTTGTTCAAGCTGCCTCTCAACGTCGCTCGTGCGGTGCGTGAGACCCGCAAGGTTTTCAAGCGCATTGACGCTGATGCGGTCATCGGCTTTGGTGGCTACGTATCGGCACCGGCCTACATGGCGTGCCGTGCGGGGAAGAAGATTCCGTTCCTGGTTCACGAGGCCAACGCCCGTGCGGGCCTGGCCAATAAGCTCGGTGTCGCACTCGGGGGCGTCGGTTTGGCTGCCGTGACTGGCTCTGGCCTGAAGGCCGAGGTTGTTGGCAATCCCGTGCGTGCCAGTCTCGCGGTGTTGGACCGCGACGCCAAGCGTGCCGAAGCCCGCGAGTTCTTCGGTTTACCGCAGGAGGGTCCGGTGCTCTTTGTCACCGGTGGTTCGCAGGGGGCACGTTCCATCAACGAAGCTGTTACCGGTGCAGCCGCAGAGCTCGCCAACGCCGGTGTATCTGTACTGCATGCCTACGGCAAGAAGAATCACGTCGAGGTCGAGGCTATCCGCGAGGACGCCCCCTATGTCGCTGTGCCGTACATCGACCGGATGGATCTGGCGTACTCCGCCGCCGACCTGATTTTGTGCCGTTCCGGTGCGATGACGGTGGCTGAAGTCTCAGCTGTCGGCTTGCCTGCGGTGTACGTTCCGCTGCCACACGGAAATGGGGAACAGGCGCTCAACGCCACCGATGTCATCGATGCTGGTGGCGGTATTCTCATCGCCGACGAGTCGCTGACTGCGGCATCAGTTTCGGATATCGTGATTCCGCTGGTCACGTCCCCAGAAAAGCTTGCCGACGGGCGCCGCGCCCTGGCCAACATTGGACATGGTAACGCTGCGGAGAACATCGCCCGTCGGGTGCTGTCTGCGGCTGTGAACTCTAAGAAGTAAAGCGAGCATAAACATGAACGTTAATTTCGATGACTTTCAGCCGGTAACGGGAGAGCTGCCCGCAAGTGTCCACATGATTGGCATTGGCGGTGCCGGTATGTCCGGTATCGCTCGCATCCTGTTGGCGCGTGGCATTCGTGTTACCGGTTCCGATGTCAAGGAGTCCCGCGCGGTGGTGGGACTACGTGCGATGGGAGCCACCATCGCCATTGGGCATGACCGTGCGAATCTCGAGCTTGCTGGCGAGGGAGAGCTGCCGGACGCAGTGGTCATTTCCTTCGCTGCTATCCCGAAGACGAATCCGGAGCTGGCCGGTGCACATGAGCTGGACATTCCGGTGCTCAAACGCTCCGATGTGTTAGCGCTGTTGATGCAGGACTCCAAGGCTCTCCTGATCGCCGGTACTCACGGCAAAACCTCGACTACATCGATGACCGTCGCCGCTTTGCAGGCAGCTGGTTTGGATCCGTCTTTTGCCGTTGGCGGTCTGATGAGCAAGGCCGGTGTCAATGCTCACCAGGGCAGTGGCGATGTCTTTGTTGCTGAGGCCGATGAGTCGGATGCCTCGTTGTTGACCTACCAGCCGGAAGTGGCCGTAATTACCAACATCGAGCCCGATCACCTTGACTTTTTCGGTGACGACGAGACCTACTACGCCGTCTTTGACGCTTTTGCAGAGCGCATTAAGGATGGCGGTCATCTGGTCATCTGTGCTGAGGATCCGCATGCGGCCGCATTGGGCGAGCGCGCGGTGGAGCGCGGCATTAACGTGCTGGCTTATGGTGGGGAAGAAGCCTTGGCTCAACACCCGACGCTGCCGGTCGGTGCCGTTTTGCACGGCTGGACTCCGGTCGGTGGTGGTGCCCGCGTGGAGGCCACTGTTGGCTCGACATCGGTGAGGTTTGAACTTCATCAGCCCGGCCGTCACATGGCGCTCAACGCGCTGGCTGCAATGGTCGGTGGCGACTGCGTCGGGGCAGATTTGGGGCGTATGGCGCGCGGTCTCGGTGAATTCACCGGTGTCCGTCGCCGCTTTGACTACCACGGCAGTATCGGCGAGGGGCCATTTGTTGGCGCTCGTATCTACGACGACTACGCGCATCACCCGACCGAGGTCTCCGCAGTTCTCGGCGCAGCTCGGGAGTTGGTCACCGAGGCCGGTCGTGGCAAGGTCATCGCTGTGTTCCAGCCTCACTTGTACTCGCGTACTCGCAACTTTGCCGACGAGTTCGCTGCCGCCCTGTCTCTGGCGGACAAGGCCGTATTGCTCGATGTCTTCGGCGCCCGCGAGGAGCCACTGCCGGGCGTCGACGGCGCGCTCATTGCCAACAAAATGACCATCCCTGTGACGTATGAGCCGCATTTCACCAGCGTCCCGGCTCGCGTTCGCGAAATCGCCGAACCGCACGACGTCATCCTGACCATCGGCGCTGGCTCTGTGACGATGCTTGCCGACGAAATCGTGCGCGAGCTCAGCGGAGACAACGACGAACAGGTGGAGTCGTAGCACTGTGAAAACCAGCCGAAAGCAATCTCAGCAGACCGACGGTGCAGACCGGGGCACAACAGCGTCGCGGCGTCGGCGTTCAGCGCGCGCCCCGCGACGCGGCTGGCTCATCGGCGGTGGCCTGGTCGCGATTATCGCCATCGTTGCAGCGGTGGTGTGGTTTTCGCCGTGGCTGGTTGTGAAAAACATCGATGTTGAAGGCGTCGTCCACGGGGATAAAGACGCGATTGTCGAGGCCAGTGGTATCTCCGAGAATCAAAAGCTCATTCGCTTGGACACGGATGCCTCAGCGCGCTCCGTGGCGGGGCAGCCGTGGGTCGATAGCGTGACTGTCAGTCGTTCGTGGCCGCAGGGCGTGACTATTTCGGTACGGGAATTCACCCCGGTGGTGTTTGTCCGTGCCACTGACGGAGAGCATCTGTTTTCCGCAAATGGTCAGGAGTTCGTCACGGCAGCCCCGCCGGCGGGTGTCATCGAGGTTGTTGATGCACCTCGTGTGGATGAGCCAACAGACGGCAAAGTTGACCCCGAACCGCGCGTTATCAAGGCGGTTTTGAACGTCGTCAAGGCGTTGCCAGAGCCCGTTGCACACCGTGTGGAGCGGATTAGCGCTCCTTCCGAGGCAGAGATCAAGCTATTTCTGACCGATGGATACGAGGTGTACTTCGGGTCCTCGGATAATGCGGCAGAAAAGGCACGCGCGACGGAGATTGTGCTGAACCGTGGCGAGAAGATTTGGAATGTCTCCAACCCTCGACTACCCGCTGCTAAGGGAGAGTAGAGAATGGTGGTGTCTGGAGTGATTTCTGTGGCTAAACACTATCCCTCAAGTGCAGGTTTAAGGTAGCGACACGCGCTAAAAGGTCGCTGAATTATTTGCAGTTTTCGACCACAATGGGGTCAACAGCTTTTCGGCCATGATGCACTTCTTCCGTGCGGTGTCATGGAGAGCTGTACTGCCCGGCGGTGCCAATGCTGTCGTGCGGCCCATGTGCAACGTGGCTAGATGAAATTATTTAGGACCTATAGGAAAGGGCGAGAAACGCGCAATGACCTCCCCGAATAACTACCTCGCCGTTATCAAAGTCGTCGGTGTCGGCGGCGGTGGCGTCAATGCTGTCAACCGCATGATCGAGGAGGGGCTGAAGGGTGTCGAATTTATCGCAGTCAACACCGACTCGCAGGCCCTGATGTTCTCCGACGCTGATGTCAAGCTCGACATTGGGCGTGAGGCAACTCGTGGTCTGGGAGCTGGCGCTAACCCCGAGGTTGGCCGCACTTCCGCGGAAGACCACAAGGACGAGATTGAAGAGACCCTCAAGGGCGCCGACATGGTCTTCGTTACCGCAGGTGAGGGCGGTGGAACCGGTACCGGTGCAGCTCCGGTTGTCGCGAGCATCGCCAAGAAGTCCGGTGCCCTGACTGTTGGTGTCGTAACCAAGCCGTTCGACTTCGAGGGCAAGCGCCGTGCACGCCAGGCCGCCGAGGGCATTGAAACCCTCAAGGAGGTCTGTGACACCCTTATCACCATTCCGAACCAGCGTCTGCTGCAGATTGGTGAACAGGATCTGTCCATGATGGACGCGTTCCGCTTCGCCGACGAGATTCTTTACAACGGTGTCCAGGGTATTACTGACCTGATTACCATTCCGGGCATGATTAACGTCGACTTCGCCGACGTCCGCTCGGTAATGGCTGAGGCTGGCTCGGCTCTGATGGGCGTTGGTTCCGCACGCGGCGACGACCGTGTGATGAACGCCGCTACTCAGGCCATTAACTCCCCGCTGCTGGAGTCCACCATGGATGGTGCACAGGGTGTGCTTATTTCCGTCGCCGGTGGCTCCGACCTGGGCTTGATGGAGGTCAATGCCGCCGCGTCCATCGTGGAGGAAAAGGCTGACCCGGATGCCAACATCATCTTCGGTACCATCATCGACGACAACCTCGGTGACGAAGTTCGCGTCACTGTGATTGCTACCGGTTTTGAGCAGGGTAACGGAAACCCGCTGGACAAGCCAGCCGCAGGTGCCGCTGCACGTCCGGCTACACAGGATGCCGAGGCGCGTCCGGCCGCTGAGCAGGCACCGCGACAGGGCAGCGCACTGCCGGGCGGTGACAACCTCGGCGCTCCGGCCCCGCGTGTGGAGGAAGAGCGCCCGGTCGCACAGCCGCGCGAGCGTGAGGATCGCGACCGCTTTGTCCCGCGCACCAACCCGAACAGCGGTGGTCTGTTCACCGATAACCCGACACCGCGTACGCAGGAAAACCGCAACTACCGTGGTGCTCACCGCGATGACCGCGACGACCGTCGTGGCGGCTACCAGGCTTCCAGTGACCTGCCGGAGTGGGGCTTCTAAGAAATCATGACTGAATCCCGCCGCAGCCGAAAAATTCTGACGAATCGGCGCGGCGGGTTTTCGCTGCCACCATATGATTCCTTCAATCTTGGAGATCATGTCGGCGATGACCCGTCCGCAGTCGAACGCAACCGCCAGCGCTTGGCCGATTCTCTGGGAATCGACCGTGCCCGCTTCGTCTACATGGAGCAGCTTCACACCAACACGGTCACCGTCGTCAACGAACCACAAACTGAGCCTGTCTCGGCTACCGACGCCATCGTCACGACCACGCCGGGTCTCGCGCTGGTAGTGCTCGTTGCCGATTGCGTTCCGGTCTTGCTTTCCGACGATCATGCGGGTGTCGCCGCTGCGGTACACGCGGGGCGGACCGGTGCCCGCAACGGGATCGTTCGTAAATCTGTCGAAAAGATGATTGAGCTCGGTGCCACGCCCGAGAATATCCATGCGCTTCTCGGTGCAGCGGCTTCTGGTCACAATTACGAGGTGCCTGAGTCGATGGCCGATGACGTCGATAAGCACTTGCCCGGAGCGAAGACGCGAACGAAGCAGGGGACTGCCGGTGTTGACGTGCGCGCCGGCTTGATGAGGCAGCTTTATAGCCTCGGTGTGCGGCATGTCAACGTCGAGCCCAACTGCACTATTGACAATGAGCAGTACTTTTCCTACCGGCGGGAGGGGAAAACTGGCCGTCAGGCGGGCATCGTGATCCTGCCTGAGCGGGGCTAAGTTTCAAAGTTGTAATTTTGGCTCGCCAAATTTGCGCGTGTCTATGCGATATTGCTGACCCAGCCGGTAGGTTGTGGGTAGCACAGACTTAAATTCGCACACTAAGAAGGACGTAGCAGAAGATGGCTGATTTCTTCCGTGGGGTTTCAAATTTCTTCGGTCTTACCCCGACTGATGACGCGGCTTACGACGAGCACTACGACGAGTTTGACCGCCGTGACGAGGAGCGTTTTGATGACTCCTATGCCGACTCGCGTCGTGCGGAGCGCCACCGCTACGAGCTGCGCGAAGAGGCTCCACGTGAGACTGCAAGTGTGAACTCCCGCGAGGAGGACTACCGCTACGGCAACCTGCACTCCGTTGCTGAGACCAAGGAACCGGAGCAGGTCTTCATCAAGCCGGAAAGTGGTTTCCAGGACAAGTACTCCAAGGCTCCGGACATCGGTTCGCACTTCCGCGACGGTGACATCGTCACCTTCGATCTGAGTGGGCTCGACCCATCTGAGGCTAAGCGCTACGTCGACTTCGTTGCTGGACTGGTTTTCGGTCTGCGCGGCCGGATCAAGGCTGACGGCTCCGTGTTTACCCTGTACCCGCACGGCTGCGATGTCAACGAGGGGCAGTTCGACCGGATGTCCGGCTAGTCAGCCGGCTCGCATGACTTGTTAGTGTTTCGTATTTCGATCAATTAGCTAGACTGTTTATTCGTGTCTTCACTACTGCTAGTTCTGCTAATCCTGCTGAAGCTTTTCACCTATCTGCTGTTGGCTCGCATTGTGATTGAAATGATTCAGTCATTTTCTCGCTCCTGGCGACCAGGCAGGGTGTTTTCGTCGATTGGCGAAATTGTCTTTGTCATCACCGACCCGCCGGTGAAGCTGTTGCGCCGACTCATCCCGCCTATGCCGATGGGCAACGTGATGGTGGACATGTCTGTGCTTGTTTTGTTCTTCATCCTTATGATTCTGCGAATGGTGCTGCAGGTAGCTCTCGGCGCAGTGGCGTAAATATCGCTAACTGTTTGCTTGGTGTCCACAATGTGGATTTCGGTGGAGCTGTGTTGTTTTGACTGTCCCGAATGTGATGTTCTCGGGCATTGAATTGCTGCCGGGGGTGTTAATCGGGGGCAATAATAGGAACCCGTTGGGGAATGTAATCCCCAACGGGTTTTTGTTGTGTCGGGGGTAAAGCTCTGTGGCTAAAGGTGCAGGGTAAGGGCGAGGTTTAACGTTTTACTAGAACTTTGCCACTGGTTAGAACGTGGGAGATAGAGTCCTGCCCAAAATAAATGGGGTGAGGACTGTGACTAGAGCAGGTAGGATTGGCCGGGTAAACAGTACTACTGGAAATAATTCTCTTAAGATTTCTTAAGAACTGTCCGCTCAAAGTGTTAGGGGAACTCACCATGCCGTTGACTCCGGCTGATGTGCATAATGTGGCTTTCAGCAAGCCTCCGATTGGCAAGCGTGGTTACAACGAGGATGAGGTCGACCAGTTCCTCGACCTCGTAGAGGACGCACTGGGTGAGCTCCAGGATGAAAACGCTGAGCTGCGCCAGCGCGTTGAGGACCTTGAAGGTCAGCTAGAGCAGGGTGGCGGCGCAGACTATGCCGCTTCCGGTGCTGCCGCTGCGACACCGGCTGTCGATGAGGACAAGCTGCGCAAGGAAATTGAGCAGGAACTGCGCGCTGAGTACAACGAGCGCCTGAGCGCTCAGCAGCAGGAGATTGAGGCTCACTACCAGGATCGTCTGGATGCTCTCGAGAAGCGTGCTTCTGAGGCAGAGGCTTCTGCACAGCAGGCTTCCTCCGCATCTGCGGAGCAGCCGCAGGCAGTTGCAGCAAGCACCGGCACCGAGTCGCAGGAAGTTAGCCTCCGCGCTGCTCGTATCCTGCAGGCTGCTCAGGACACCGCTGATCGCGTCACCACTGACGCCTACGCTGAGGCCAACAAGCTTGTCACCGAGGCTCGTGAGAACGCTGACCGCACCGTGGCAGAGGCCAATGAAGAGGCCGAGCGCACTATCACCAACGCTCGCAATGAGGCAGACGCAACTTTGGCTGATGCCAAGGAGCGCAGTGAGCAGCTGCTGGCTGATGCCCGCAACGAGTCTGAGTCGACCCTCACTGACGCTCGCCAGCGCAGCGAGCAGATGATCAGCGACGCAGACGCTCGCTCTAACGCCACCATCACCGCAGCGCAGCAGAAGGCAACCGCGCTGCAGGACGATGCAGAGCGCAAGCACCACGAGATCATGACCACCGTCAAGGAGCAGCAGACCGCTCTGGAGGGTCGCATCGAGGAGCTGCACATCTTCGAGCGCGAGTACCGCACCCGCCTGAAGACCTTCCTGGAGTCCCAGCTGGACGACCTGAACTCTCGCGAGTCGGCTGCCCCGGCCGACGGCTACAACAACTAATTACGTAGCCAGCACGTAGAAAACCACCACGCTCGGCTCCCCAGGGAGGGGAGGCAGAGTGCGGTGGTTTTCTGTTATCGTTCCCTGCGAACCAAGCGCATTCTTTGTTCCGGTCAGGGTTGTAGTAGTTGCCTGAGACACTGCTATACTGACACCCATACGCGCAATGAGCCGGCCATCACCGGGGAGCGTTTCGGAAGAACGGTTCAGCAGAAAATGGGCCCAGTAGAACCGAACGGTTTGGCACCGTTACAAAGCCTTATCAAATAAGCGGGCTATCGCGTGAAACCGCATGGTTCTTGGTCGCAAGAACCGTCGTAAAGCGTGATGCCAAGCGGGGTGGTACCGCGCGAGACTCCTTTTCAGCGTCACCAGTAACAACGCCGAAGGGGCTAGGCACGCGTCCCCGTGGTGAGTATTAATGATGTTCGACCACGGAAGCGACGTAAAAACGGTGTCTAATTCGAACGATGTAAATGCCTCTGCTGAGGCCACTCCGGCAGGTGGCGCATATCCGCGCACTGCTGACTTTGGTAAGTACACCTCGAGCCCGAAGTTCCCGGAACTGGAAGAAAAGGTCCTGGACTACTGGGGTAAGGACAGCACTTTCCAGGCCTCTATCGATCAGCGTGATGGTGCTGACGAATACGTCTTTTATGACGGCCCTCCGTTCGCCAACGGTCTACCGCACTACGGTCACCTGCTGACCGGTTACGTTAAGGACATCGTTCCGCGTTACAAGACCATGCGTGGCTACCAGGTTGGCCGTGTCTTTGGCTGGGACTGCCATGGTCTGCCGGCTGAGCTGGAGGCAGAGAAGCAGCTCGGTATTAAGGACAAGGGTCAGATCGAGGAAATGGGTCTGGCTAACTTCAACAAGTACTGCGCCGAGTCGGTGCTGCGGTATGCGGGCGAGTGGAAGGAATATGTCACTCGTCAAGCTCGTTGGGTTGATTTTGACGGCGGATACAAGACCATGGACATGAGTTACATGGAGTCCGTGATTTGGGCCTTCAAGGAGCTCTATAACAAGGGCCTGGTTTATCAGGGGTTCCGCGTGCTGCCGTACTCCTGGGCAGAGCACACCCCGCTGTCCAACCAGGAGACTCGCCTGGATGACTCCTACAAGATGCGGCAGGACCCGACCCTGACCGTGACCTTCCCGTTCACCGGCGCCAAGGCTGGCTCTGCAGCGGAGAAGACGCTGGCGGACAATCCGGTGCTCGCTGACACTGCAGCTATCGCTTGGACCACCACGCCGTGGACGCTGCCGTCCAACCTTGGCCTGGCCGTGAACCCGAAGGTCACCTATGCCGTAGTTAAGGTCGGAGGGGATTCCTCCGTGCCGGAGTTTGCAGGTAAGACCTTCCTGCTGGCAGAGGCGCTGATTGGTGCCTATGCCAAGGAATTGGGTGAGGAACACAAGGTCGTGGCTACGTTCGCTGGTGCTGACCTGGAAGGTCTGACCTACCAGCCGATCTTCGAGTACTTCGCAGATCACCCGAACGCCTTCCAGATTATGGTGGCCGACTATGTCACCACCGAGGACGGTACTGGTGTGGTCCACCAGGCACCGGCATTCGGTGAAGACGATATGAACACCTGTAATGAATATGGCATCGATGTCATCATTCCGGTGGACATGGACGGTAAGTTCACTTCCCAGGTGCCGGAGTACCAGGGCAAGTTGGTCTTCGACGCTAACAAGGACATCATCCGTGACCTGAAGGCCGCTGGCCGCGTCGTCCAGCACCGCACCATCGAGCACTCCTACCCGCACTCCTGGCGTTCGGGCGAGCCGCTGATCTACATGGCACTGCCAAGCTGGTTCGTGTCCGTTACCAAGATCCGCGAGCGCATGGTGGAGCTCAACCACAACGAGATTGAGTGGATGCCGGAGCACGTCCGCGACGGTCAGTTCGGCAAGTGGCTCGAGGGTGCACGTGACTGGAATATCTCCCGTACCCGCTACTGGGGTTCGCCTATTCCGGTGTGGGTTTCCGACAACGACGAGTACCCGCGTGTCGACGTCTACGGTTCCCTCGATGAGCTGGAGGCGGACTTCGGCGTTCGCCCGACCACACTGCACCGCCCGGAGATTGACGAGCTGGTGCGCCCGAACCCGGACGACCCGACCGGCAAGTCCATGATGCGCCGCGTCCCGGACGTCCTGGATGTCTGGTTCGACTCCGGTTCCATGCCGTTTGCGCAGTTCCACTACCCGTTCGAGAACAAGGAGTGGTTCGAGTCCCACGCACCGGCCGACTTCATTGTGGAGTACATCGGCCAGTCCCGCGGCTGGTTCTACCTGCTTCACGTCCTGTCGGTTGCACTGTTTGACCGCCCGGCGTTCAAGAAGGTCGTCGCCCACGGCATCGTGCTGGGTGATGACGGCAACAAGATGAGTAAGTCCAAGCGCAACTACCCGGATGTCAACGAGGTCTTCGACCGCGACGGCTCCGACGCCATGCGCTGGTTCCTCATGTCCAGCCCGATTCTGCGCGGTGGCAATCTGATTGTCACCGAGCAGGGTATTCGCGAGGGCGTGCGCCAGGCGCTGCTGCCAATGTGGAACGCATACTCGTTCCTGCAGCTCTACGCCTCCAAGCCGGCCGAGTGGTCGGTGGACTCCGACAACATCCTGGACAAGTACATCCTGGCCAAGCTTGCAGCAACTGTCCGTGCTGTCACTGAGTGCCTGGACAACACTGACATTGCTGCTGCCACCGATGAGGTCCGTCAGTTCTGTGACGCACTGACCAACTGGTACGTGCGCCGCTCCCGAGACCGCTTCTGGGCCGGTGATGTCAAGCACCCAGAGGCATTCAACACCCTGTACACGGTGCTGGAGGTTCTCACCCGCGTGGCTGCTCCGCTGTTGCCGATGGCCACCGAGGTCATCTGGCGCTCGCTCACTGGCGGCCGCTCGGTGCACCTGGAGGATTGGCCGGACGTCGACAAGCTGCCGACCGATGACGAACTCGTTGAGTCCATGGACATTGTCCGCAATGTCTGCTCGGCAACATCGCGCATCCGCAAGGCCAACCAGCTGCGTAACCGCCTGCCGCTGAAGAAGCTAACCCTGGCATTCCCGGATGCCGAACGTCTGCGTGATTACACCGACATCGTTTCCTCCGAGGTCAACGTCGACAAGGTGGAATTCACCTCCGACGTGGACTCGGTGGGACGTTTCGAGGTCTCCGTCAACGCTCGTGTGGCCGGTCCGCGCCTGGGTAAGGATGTCCAGAAGGTCATCAAGGCTGTGAAGTCTGGCAACTACGAGGTTGTCGACGGCGCGGTTGTCGCCGATGGCATTCCGCTGCAGGAGGGCGAGTACACCCGCAACCTGGTCGCGATCTCGCCGGATTCCACCGCTGAGGTCGACGGTGTCAATGGTCTGGTTGTGCTCGACACCGAGCTCGACGAGGACCTGGAGTCCCGTGGCTGGGCCGCTGACCGTATCCGTGGTCTGCAGGATGCCCGCAAGAACGCTGGCCTCGAGGTCACCGACCGTATCTCGGTGAAGCTGCAGGTCCCGTCCGAGCGTGAGGAATGGGCCAACCGCCACGCTGACCTCATCGCCCGCGAGGTTCTCGCAACCGCCTTCGAAGTCGTCGCTGGCGGAGAGCCACTGAGCTACGACGTGGCGGACGGCTGCTCGGCGGATATTGCCAAGCAGTAGGGGAGAGTAATCTCAATGCCGACTTCCGGGCGGTGGGTCCTGCACATCGACATGGACGCGTTCTTCGCGTCCGTCGAGCAGCTCACCCGCCCGACTCTGCGCGGGCGGCCAGTTCTCGTCGGCGGACTGGGTGGTCGAGGTGTGGTCGCCGGTGCCTCCTATGAGGCCCGCGCGTACGGCGCGCACTCGGCTATGCCGATGGCCCGCGCACGTCGGCTCATGCCACCGAACGCAGTGACGGTCAGCGCGCGCAAGGGCATTTACGGGCCGGTGTCGCGCCGCGTGTTCTCTGTAATCCGCGAGCGCGTGCCCGTGGTCGAGCAGCTCAGTGTCGACGAGGCTTTCATGGAACCCGAAGAGCTTCAGGGAGCCTCGAAGGAGCAGGTCATTGCCTGGGCGGAGCAACTGCGGGCAGATATTCGGCGGGAGACCGGCTTGGCCTCGTCGATAGGCGCGGGCGCGGGCAAGCAGTTCGCAAAAATTGCGTCAGGCCTGGCGAAACCCGATGGCGTGTACGTGCTGGACCCCGCACGCAATCACGAGCTACTACACCCATTGCCGGTAGAGAAGCTCTGGGGCATTGGCCCTGTCACCGCTGCAAAACTGCACACGCTGGGCGTGGAGACAATCGGTGATTTTGCCGCCATGTCCCAGCGCGATGTCGAGGTTTCGCTGACATCCAAAACCGGTGTGATGCTGTGGCAGCTGGCGCAGGGGACAGACGATCGGCCGGTTAAGGAGCGCGATGTCGCCAAGTCTGTATCGGCGGAGTACACCTATCCTGAGGATCTGGAGTCGCAGGCCCAACTCCACGCCGCCATCGATCGCGCAGGTGAGTCCGCTTTTCGACGGCTCAAAAAAGATGGCCGTGGTGCCCGCACCATCACTTGCAAGGTGCGTCTGTCCGACTTGAGCATCCATACCCGATCTGAGACGCTCGCCTACGCCACACAGGACTTCGACACCCTCATGGCTGTCGCTCACCGAATCGCGTTCACACCCGCGGAGGTCGGCCCAGTGCGACTGGTGGGCGTCGGTTTCTCCGGGCTGGATTCGCACATACAAGAAGTCCTGTTTCCTGAGCTCGACCGCGCTATCACCGTCGAAGATCGAGTACCAGCACCTGCGCTTTCCGACGCTCCCGCCGGCCTGCTCGAGCTATCTGGAACCGGCGCGTTGCCGACCGTTCGGCTTTCCGATTCCAAGTGGGCACCCACCTCGGACGTACACCACAGCGAGTATGGACATGGTTGGGTGCAGGGGGCGGGGCACGGGATTGTGACTGTCCGCTTTGAAAGCCGCACCAGCGGCCCCGGGCGCATGATCACGCTGAAGGAAGACGACCCGGAGCTGCGCCCGTGCTCTGCGGTGTGCAGTTTGGACTGGCCGGAGTGGCTGGCTTCCGACGAAGCTGCAGCTCTTGACTTGCCGCAACCTGAGCGGGAAAGTGAAGATGAGGTTGGCCCCGATGCGGATGCTTGATGCGGCTGCCTGACGTGGCCGTTATCCTCGGTGCCGTTCGCGGCTCCCTGTTTATGCGCTGACCGTAAACTGGGCCACTATGACTACCGAATCCCGCATTGCAGAGCTCGAGGCAGCTCGCCGCGCCTCGTTGCGCAACACCGATCGAGATCCGAATCCGTCGACCACACTTCCTGACGACGGTCTGGATAACCGCCAGCGCATGCTGAACGGTCAGTGGTATATCGCCGATCATCCGGAATCGCAGGCTCTGAACGCGCGAATTGGCCAGGTGGCCGCGGAATTTGAGGTCGCATTTCGCGAAGACCAGCAGGCAGCACAGCAAGTGCTGGCACCGGCACTGGGGTCTTTCGGAGAGGACAGCACCGTCCGCCCGCCGATCTACCTGGACTACGGCGATAACATCCACATCGGCGACAACGTTTTCATCAACTTTGGGCTCACCGCACTTGACGTGGTGAAGGTGACAATCTGCGACTACGCGCAGCTCGGGCCCAATGTGCAGCTGCTTCCACCAGTACACCCACTGGGAGCTGAGGCCCGCGCCGCTTATCTAGAGTCCGGTGATGAAATCATCATCGGGCGCAATGCTTGGATCGGTGGTGGAGCCATCATCCTGGGCGGTGTTTATGTCGGCGACGATTCCGTGGTCGCCGCGGGTGCGGTGGTGACTAAGGACGTTCCCGCGGGCGTAGTCGTGGCTGGAAATCCGGCGAAAATCATCCGCATCATCGAGGCGTGAATTAGAACAGCGTCTGCGGGTGCACATTCGCAGCCAGCGCGGCAGCGAGAATGATGCGCGCCTGCGGTGCATGCACGCAACCAGCGCTAATCACACCGTGCCGAGCCAGCGTCGCACCGCCACCGGCACCACCGTAGGCGGCGTGGACATCACCACGCGGGACGCGCGTTGCCATCACGACGGTCACATCAGCGGCAATGGCCCGGTCAATGGCGGCGGCAAACTCATCGGAGACATTGCCTGACCCCAGGCCTTCTACGACAATGCCGTGTGCACCGGCGGCGACGGCCGAATCCAGCTGTGATCCATCTGCACCTAAGTAGGCGGGGATAATCTCTACCTTCGAGCCCGCCAAGGCGGCCAGCGGCAGCGGATCTGGACGAACCGGCTCCTCCGGGGCGTTAGTGGCAAAAGCCAAAGGATCGGTCGTGTGCCACTTTGTCGCACCTCGCACCGGCAAGACTGCGTGGCCAAAGACAATAAGAACGCCAATTCCCTGCGCAGAGGCATCGGAAGCAATGGTCACGGCCTCAAAGAGGTTCCCCGGTCCGTCGGTTTCGGGATGATCATAGGGAAGCTGTGCACCAGTAAAGACAACCGGACGCGAGTCAGCATGGAAAATATCGGCAGCCATGGCCGTTTCTTCCATCGTGTCCGTGCCATGAGTTACGACGACACCGTCCACGGAGTCGTCGTCAAGCACTTCGTGAATAGCGGCGAGAATACGGTCAACATCGGTGAACGCGAGATTCGACGAGTCCAGCATGCCGAGCTCACGAACCTCCAGCTCTAACATGCCCTCTGGATAACGCTGCGCGACCGCCGCAACGAGCTCCGCGCCCGAGATGGTCGGGGTTAGCGCACCGCTGCGATCCGTGGTGCAGGCGATGGTGCCGCCGGTGGTGATGACAACGATTCGGCGAGGGGAGGCCGGGATAGACGAGGCCGAGCTAGCCGGGGAATGATCCTGAGTCGACATGTCCACCATCGTACCTAGGCGATGTTTTGGCCTTGTGTAGGATTATGGAAGGCGTGAAGCCAGCGAATCTTCATGCAGATTTTATTGGAGTAGTGCACATATGAAAGTCCCCTGCAACCAGCGCGTTAGCGGAATGCGTTGGCGCACAGCGCGTGGTGTGACAGTAGCGGCGATGGTCTCGGTCAGCGCACTTGGGCTCGCTGCCTGCGGTGGTGGCAATACTGCAGCGCCGACGACTGAATCGAAGACATCCAGCTCGGCGGAACCCGTCATCATGCTGCCGACGCGCGCAGAGCTTAACGACGTCCTCGCACGCCTCATCAACCCCGATCTACCTATCGAGGAAAAGGCGCTGACCATCGAGGACGGCGATACTGCCGGCGATTTCTTCGACATTGTCACCCACAGTGCCAATGAGCAGGAAATCAGCTTTGATGTCATTGACCCGGTCACGCCTGGATTTACTACTAAGCAGGCCGTAGCCGGTGTCAATATCCTCCGTCCGGAGGAAGATCCGATGCTCGTGGAGCAGGTGGACTTTATCCACCGGGATGGCCGTTGGATGCTGAGCAAGGAATGGGCCTGCAACCTGGCATCGACACTTGATCCGGAGCACAAGCCTGGGTTCTGTCTCGCGCCGGGCGAGACTCCTCCGCCGCCACCTGAGCCAGAAGAGGAAGAAACCCCGGTTGAAGAGGCTCCGGTTGAGGAGGCCCCAGCACCGGCTCCAGAGCCCGCAGCACCGGAGCCCGAAGCGCCGGTCGAGGAAGTGCCGCCTCCGCCGCCTCCCGCACCTGAACCACCGGCTGAAGAGGCTCCGCCACCGCCGCCACCGCCGCCAGCTCCGGCTCCGGCGGAGGACGCGCCTCCACCGGCTTAGGTGCCGTCGGGCCAGGCATCACAGCCTAGTCCGGTCGGGTGCACTGGCCACACAAAAGAAAGTGTCTAGGTTTATGACAGTTCCGCCCATTTTTTGGGCAGAAAAGTGACATAAACCTAGACACTTTCTCGTCTTCTAACCTTGCAGTGGCCCGAGCTATTCTTCTGGGCTACTTCCTCGAGCCGTCGCCGTCCTTAAACTCCAGCCCGCGATGCGTCTGCTGAGTGATGCGCACATCGGAGTTGCCGTCGCCGTAGGTCACGGAGGTCACAAAGTCGATGTTGCCCTTCATCGGAAGGGGCTTAGTCAGGTCGATGGTGACGCGGTCGGCAAGCATGTCAGTCGTGGCCTCGACAACCTTCAGTGCACCCTCGCCGCCAGTGTCCAACTCGGTGACTGTCGGAACCTGCTTGACATCGACCTTCAAATTAACAATGTCGCCCGCACGGCTGAGCAGGGTATAGGTCACTTTCTGCGTCATCGTGGTCTGGCCTTCGACCTCGCTTTCGACCGTCCAGGTCGCATCCTTTCCGATGTCCTCGGAGGGGAAGACGATAGGTACGGAATGCAGCTGCTGCAGCGCCATCTCCACGCCAGCGCGAGCGGTGTCGGTCGCCTTCTCCGGCGCTCCCAGTTTGAGTTCCTTGACCTCACCAGTGGCCGTTGTTGACCAATCAGAGATGAAGCCCTGCGCGGTCGCGATATCCTCATTCAGCTCATCGTTGGAGCCGTGGGGTTTACCCACCTCTGACGTCACCACACGAGTATCGTCATCGCTGGTAACAGTACTAGTCAGGGGGATTTCCAGGCGGGTGTCCGGGAAGGTCTGGTCGCTATCGGCGTTTCCGCCACGCTGCGCGAAGCCCTGCGTCACCGCCACGGTCGACTCCTGCTCTGCACCGTCGTCCTTCCAGCGCACGCTCGCCAGCTCACCGCTACCAGCACTGGTCAATTCGACCTTGGGTTGTGCAACGTCCACGGGTTGCGTTTCCACCGAGCTTTCCGACGAGCACGCGGCCAATGACACCACAGTGGTAGCGGCAACAACAGCGGTGCCGACCCTCGCCAGCAGGCCATGCTTGGTGTGACCAGGCTGGTCGCTGCGGCTAGGTCGACGGAACCACGAGGAGGTGGTGTCTCCTGCACGTCGTAAAGCAGAGGAGGCCGGAACAAACTGAGATTGGAAACGTCGAGTCACACCGGTTAGCGTACCGGTTTCGTGGTGGATATGAACCACCCGGGCGGTGTCAGTTGGCTGAATATGGGTTTGTTAGGCCATTATGGGACAGTGACTAAGAAGGAAACGAGGACATATTTCCCGCGGCGGGGGATTCTCGCTGCGGTTATTGTGTCAGTTGCGATCATTGATCAGCTGACCAAGATTATCGCTTTGAAGACTCTCGATGGCCGTCCTGCGGTGCAGGTCATTGGCGATCTCTTCGAGTTGCGGCTCGTTTTTAACCCCGGTGCAGCCTTTTCCTTTGGCACGAACGCCACCTGGGTTTTTACCACGTTGCAGCTGGTTTACATCCTGGCTGTGATGTGCTTTTCCCATTGGCTGCGCAGTCCTATATCGGCGACTGCAGCGGGGCTTATTGCTGGTGGTGCGCTGGGCAACCTCATCGATAGGCTGTTTCGGGAACCCGGTTTCTACGTCGGCCACGTCGTCGATTTCCTGTCGGTTAAGGGTTTTGCCGTATTTAATATCGCGGACTCCGCGATTACTGTGGGCGTTATTATCCTCGTTATCTGGATGGTTTTTTCCAAGGAGCCGGATCTCTTCGCTGATCAGATTGCAGCGGAGAAGAAATCTGCTCAGCAGGATCAGAAGCAGTCGGCGGAGGGAGGACAGCAGTGAACGACAATGCAGTAAATGGTGGTGCAGCACTCGGGGGAGCGCACCAGCCCGACCGAGAAACCCGGCAGATGCCCGTTCCACCGGGCTTGGCTGGTATGCGGGTAGACGCCGGTGTGGCTAAGTTGTTGGGGCTCTCGCGCACAGCGGTGGCTGATTTGGCAGCGGCTGGGGACATCACGGTCGATGGCGTGAGCGTTGGCAAGTCCGACCGATTGGAAGAAAACGCTTTCCTCTCTGTGTTGTTGCCGCCGGTGGAAAAGCCATTGGTTCCCAAAGAGGAACTCGTCGAGGGCATGGACGTGCTCTACCACGACTCCGATTTGGTGGCTGTTCACAAGCCTGTCGGTGTGGCCGCACATCCGTCAGTCGGTTGGGAAGGCCCAACGGTTATCGGCGGACTGGCGGCTGCTGGTTTCCGCATTTCTACCTCCGGTCCGCCCGAGCGAAAAGGCATCGTGCATCGCCTCGATGTTGGCACCTCTGGCGTGATGGTTGTCGCCTGCTCCGAACGGGGCTACTCCGTGCTCAAGCGGGCGTTCAAAAACCGTGAGGTGTCCAAGACCTATCACGCTCTGGTTCAGGGGCATCCGGATCCGCTGTCCGGGACAATTGATGCGCCGATTGGCCGTCATCCGTCGGCGGGTTGGCGCTTTGCCGTCCGCCAGGATGGCAAGCATGCTGTGACGCACTACGAAACGCTTGAGGCCTTCGCCCCAGCAACGCTGCTGAAGGTGAATCTAGAAACTGGGCGTACGCACCAGATTCGCGTGCACTTCTCTGCGCTGAATCACCCATGCTGCGGCGATCCCATGTACGGTTCTGATCCGGCATTGGCCAAGCGGCTGGGGCTCAACCGCCAGTGGCTTCACGCGGTCTCGCTTGGTTTCCACCATCCGGCAGATGGTCGCTGGATGGAAATCGAATGTCCATACCCAGATGATTTGAACCACGCATTGGAAGTTTTGAGGCAGAGCGCATGACGCAGACCCCATCGGGATCCAAGACCCCACCACGCCGTGAAACTCGTGCGAAAAGCACTGGTGACGGCAGTATTTCGCCAGTGATGGCACTAATCTCTGGTTTCTGTGTTGTCGTATTGGTGATTGTGTTAGCAGTCGCTTCGACCTCCGATCGGGTAAGCAAGCCGCAGAACCTCAACGGCGATGCGCTCGGCCCGGACCCGTGGGAAGCAACCGAGCAGTACGTAGAGCGTGCCGACAAGTCCCTCGAGAATATGAAGAAAGAGGACCACCGGCTAAAGACAGGCCAGCCAGTCGTGGAGGACCCGAAGTTCTGGGCGATGGTGACTTTTGATCGGCTGCTTGATGCGCAAGAAGCGGCACAGGTCTATGAAAAAGAGCCCTCTCTGCGAGTATCGACTGCAATCATCGGCGGTGTGAGCACCCGGTATTTGCCGCAGCCGAGTAAAACAGCTAGCGAAGAAAAGCTGCTGCAAGATCAGCTGGAGTTAGCGGCTGCTTACGCGGACGTCGCGATTGACGACGAACGGCTCGGCTTCAACGGTTTACTGGTCTATGGTGACGCTGAATCGTTGATGGATGTCAAAAAAATGCCCGATGTGAAAGCTGTCGAGGCGCTGCCATCAGATGCGGCGCGTGGCCGCTTTGGTATTCGCCCGGTGCTGAGTTCCGGCTTCACGGATAAAGATCCGCTCTTTGCGCCAGGGCTGAGCCAGAACTAAGCGGCCAGAACTAATAGAAACCAGAACTAAGTGTCCTAAATCCAAACGACTAGGATGAAGCGGCTAGAACTCTGCCGCCAGTACGCAGTCAGTTTCAACAAGAACGAAAAGGAGTCAGTCAACAGTGATTCAGGCATTCGGTGCGTACCTTTTGTGGGCGCTGTTTCCGCTCTATTTCCCCTTGCTGGAACCAGCAGGGGCCGTAGAGATTTTGGCGCACCGATTCGTCTGGACCCTTGTCTTTATGGTCATTGCCCTCAGCTTCATGCGCGCATGGCCAGAGCTGAAGGCCGCGAGTGCCAAGACCTGGGGCACTATTTTTATTGCCGCACTGTTGATCTCCGTCAACTGGGGTGTGTACGTCTACCTGGTCAACAATGGGCAGGTGGCGGAGGCCGCGCTCGGCTACTTCATCAACCCGCTGGTCAGCGTTTTGTTGGCGATGATTTTCTTCCGTGAAAGCATCTCGCGGTTGCAGCTCGGCAGTGTCATCCTGGCAACCATTGCGGTCATTGTTCTCACAATTGGTGTGGGACATCCGCCGTTGGGTGCGCTGGCGCTGGCGTTCAGTTTCGGTTTTTACGGACTAATGAAGAAGCGGGTATCGCTTTCCTCCGCAGCTTCGCTGACGGCCGAGTCCGCCGTAATCACACCGATTGCTCTGGCCTACATCCTCTGGTTGACCTACAACGGGCAGAGCACGTTTAGCTCCGAAGGAACAGGCCACACGCTGCTCATGATGAGCGCCGGTGTTGCTACCGCCATTCCGTTGCTGCTCTTCGGCGAAGGTGCCAAACGCCTGCCGCTGGCCACCTTGGGTCTGATGCAGTACCTCACTCCGGTTCTCCAAATCACCCTGGCAGTCACTGTGCTGGGCGAGCAGCTCGAACCGGAGCGCTGGATCGGGTTCTTCATCATCTGGGGTGCCGTCGCGCTGTTCATCTGCGACCTCATCTTGAAGATGCTCCGGCAGCGTCGGGTTCGCCGGGAACTCCGCAAGGCCGGTGTTGAACCGGCCGCGGTTTCCGACGATGCCGCTGACCAGGCGGATGGGGCGGTTACCCGGGACGTCGTAAAGCCGGCAGATAATTAGCAGAAAAGTTCGCGCAGGTGCTCGTTGAGGAAGATTCCCTGCGGGTCGACCTTTTCCCGTAGTGCCTGGACCTCGCCGAACAGCGGATAACGTTCCGCGAAATCCTCCGCGCGAAGCGTGTGCAATTTGCCCCAGTGCGGGCGACCTTCGTGGGCCTTGAAAATCGGCTCGATGAGGTTGAAGTACTCTCGATAATTTTCCTTCCAGTAGCGGTGGATGGCGATGTAGGCACTGTCGCGACCGTACGCAGTGGATAGGGCCACATCATCGGCTTTCGCGGAGCGCACCTCGATGGGGAAGGAGACTTTCATCCTCTTGCGGGCAATCGCGTCGCGGATTTCCCCGAGGACATCGGAAGCGGCCTCGAGCGGGACGGAGTACTCCATCTCGGAAAAACGCACTCGGCGCGGCGAGACAAAGACCTTGTGCGCCTCATTGGAGTAGCTGCGCTCTGGCACGGTGTTGGTGGCAATCCGGTTGATGGTATCGGTCGTAGCGGGAATGGCCTTAGCAATCTCGCAGCACGCCAAGAGTCCCATGTTGTTGACGACTTCGTCGTTAAGATACGTACGCGCGCTGCCCAGGCGCTGCTTCAGGCTATTGCGGCTCGGGCGGCGGTGGCGCTGCGGTTCAATGCGAGTATTGTGCTTGACCAGCGTCTCGCGCTGTCCCGGGAACCAGAAAAACTCCAGGTGGTCAGCTTCTTTGCAGCGCTCGGCGAAACTCTTGCGCAGGGAATCAAACTCTTCGCGGTGCTCGTCGGCGTGCAGATCAAACGCTGGCACGACGGACATCGTGACCTCCGTAAGCACGCCGAAGACACCCAGTCCCAGCCGTCCGAGGCGGTAGAGCTCGCCGTCGATTCCCTCAGCGTCCGGATGGCAGTGCCTGACGACGCCATCCGCGGTGACAATCTTGAATCCTTTCACGGTGCCTGCGAAGCCGGTGAATCCAAGCCCGGTGCCGTGTGTGCCAGTAGAGATAGCACCGGCCAGCGACTGCGGATCGACATCGCCCTGGTTGGGAAGTGCCCAACCGAGCGGGCGCAGAATACCTGGAGTGTCGCGCAGGCGAGTGCCGGCACGCAGCGTGGCGGTCTGGTTGGCGGCGTCGAGTTCGACCAGACCAGAGCAGCGGTCGAGTTGAATGCGGTGCCCATCGGTGGTGGCCACGGAAGTAAAAGAATGACCGGCCCCTAGCGGGCGCACCGTAGTTCCTTCGGTCTTCGCCGCTTTAATTACCGAGATAACGCCCTCATCATCGTGCGGCTGATGAGTGTAGGACGGGGTGCACGATTGCGTGTGCGCCCAATTGCTCCAATGAGAGTTGGCGACGGCTTTTGCCTGCGCACGCCGACGTACGCGTGGTACGCGGGACTCAACTGTAGAGACTGTGAAGCGGGCGTTGTTGCGTGAATTGCTCATGTGAAGATCAATCCCTTTCCTCGGTACGTGGGCCAGTGGGCGATGATGGCGCCATCTCGAACTGCAATGACTTCTTGTGTGTGCTCGGCTATTTCGCCGGCCTTGGCGTGGCGGAACCACACGGGATCTCCCAGCGAAATTGCGTCGGCGGTCTTGCCGAGCAGCGGAGTCTGCACCTCACCTGGTCCTTCCTCTGCCGCGTAGCGCAGGCCAGTGGGGTACCAGGGGGTTGGCAGCCGGTCAGCTCCCGCCGGTCCAGAGGCAATTCGACCACCGCCGGACACCGTGACCACGCCCTTCTTAGGGCGTCGCGTCGCCGGCAACACAAACCAGGACGCCGGGCGCAGATTGAATGCGCGATAGTTATCGAAGAGGGTTGGTGCCAGGAACCCCGACCCCGCCGCTGCCTCGGTGACTGCGGCCTCGGCGCACGTCGACTCCAGCGACCCCGTGCCACCACCGTTGACAAACTCCAGCGGCCCCGCCACTTTCTCGACTGCAGCGACAACCTTCGCGCGGCGCTTTGCCAATTCCTTCTTTGAGACGGCCTGCATCACTCGAATTGCGCGCGCACGCAGGGAGTTTCCGGCATCGCCCACTCCGGCAATGTGTCCCTCATACATCATGATTCCGGCCAGCTGCAGCTCCGGGTGGGCAATGATCTGCTTGGCAAACGCCGCTGCCTGCTTCGGCGAGAACAGGCTTGAGCGCAGCGTACCGATATGCACGCCGGGGAGGGGACGAAAGGATGCGTCGACGTCCATGCACACGCGGATTGGCGCATTTTCGCTTGCCGACGACGCCAGCGCCTCCAGATGCTCGGGACGGTCAACCATGACGCAGATGGCGGCACGCGCTGCATCATCGTCGGCAAGCTCTGAGATAGCGCGGGCGTCAAGAGTTGGGTAGGCGACGACGATGTCGTCGCTAATGCCTTCTCGGAATAGGTACAGCGCCTCTGCCAGTGAATATGCCAGCACGCCCTGGAAACCGGGGAAGGCCAGGACGTGCGAAATAAGCTGTGGAATGCGAATCGATTTCGAGGCCACGCGGATAGGCATCCCGTTTGCACGGCGGAGCATATCGCGGGCATTGGCTTCGACCGCCGCGAGGTCGACGACGACTGCAGGAAGGGAAGTGCAGTTAAGCAGCGTGTCGGTAGCTAGTGGCGGGCGGGCTGTCTGGGGCGTCTGCGGCGGCAGCGCTTCAGGCAGGTGAGACATCGATGTCGGAGCCGGGCGGGATGTGTCCGAGGACTCCGGGGCAGAAGCTCGAGAAAGTTTCATGCCCTAAAACGTAATCATTGAAAACCTGTACTGTCTTTGATTTTGAAAAGAAAGTCAGAATTTTCCAGGTCTGCGCCCTTTTAGACCAGCCAGCTGTAGCGGGCGGCATCCATGTTGGAGGTGATGACATCGCCATCGATGAGGTAGCCGGCGGCAACTGGGCGGCGGTCGATGGTTGCAAGAACCTCGTCAAGCTCGGGCTTGGGGAAGTAGGTGAAGTGGCCATCGGAAAGTGGTGCGAACACTGTATTGCTCCTTTGGTTCTTTGCTCGAGGGCAGTGCGTTTCTCTATGGTCGCGAGGAAATATGAGGACTTCCTCACGAACTGTGATGTCGAGTATTGTCAACTGGTTTTGAAAAGTAAAGGAAAAGTAAGAGTGATGTTGCACACGTCTTTAGCTATAACTGTGCAGGCATAAGGGGCTGCTTCATTTTGGGTGTTCGATGGAATCGTGTTCAATCCGGGGGATTGTCTACAATCTGGACTCATGGCTAACTCCTCCTTCGTGCACCTCCACAATCACACCGAGTACTCCATGCTCGACGGTATGGCGAAGATTGATTTGCTTGCCGACGAGGTTGCGCGACAGGGAATGCCTGCGGTCGGTGTCACCGACCACGGCAATATGTTTGGCTCGAATGCGTTCTATCGGCAGATGAAGTCCAAGGGCATCAAGCCAATCATCGGCATTGAGGCATATATGGCGCCGGAGAGCCGTTTTAATAAAAAGCGCATTCAGTGGGGTGAGCCGCATCAGCGTCGAGATGACGTCTCGGGTCGCGGTTCCTACTTGCACCAGACCATGTTGGCTGCGAATGCGCAGGGTCTGCGGAACCTGTTCTACCTGTCGTCGATGGCGTCGTATGAGGGGCAGATTAGTAAGTACCCGCGTATGGATGCCGAGTTGGTGGCGGAACGCGCCGAGGGCATTATCGCGACCACTGGTTGCCCGTCGGGTGATGTGCAGACGCGTCTGCGTCTGGGGCAGTTCGACGAGGCTCTGCAGGCCGCCGGAATGTGGCAGGACATCTACGGCAAGGAAAACTACTTCCTTGAGCTGATGGATCACGGGCTGGATATTGAGACCCGTGTGCGAAGTGAGTTACTGGAGATTGGCCGGAAGCTGAACCTGCCGCCACTGGTTACGAATGACTGTCACTATGTCACCCGTGACCAGGCCAAGGCTCACGAGGCCATGCTCTGTGTGCAGACGGGTAAGACGCTCAATGACCCGGACCGTTTTAAGTTCGACGGTGACGGCTACTTTATTAAGTCCGCCGAAGAAATGCGCGCGACCTGGGATCACCTAGTCCCGGGTGCCTGCGATAACACGCTGCTCATCGCAGAGCGCGTTGAGGACTACGACGAGCTGTGGGAAGAGCACCCGCACGATCGCATGCCGAAGGCGGACGTTCCGGAAGGGGAGACGCCGACGACATGGCTGCATCACAACGTGATGGAGGGGCTGCGCAAGCGCTTTGAAGGGCGCGAGGTACCGGAGGAGTACATCCGGCGCGCGGAGTACGAAATTGAGGTTATTGACGGTAAGGGCTACCCGTCGTACTTCCTTATCGTTGCGGAGTTGATCCGCCATGCCCGTGAGGTGGGCATCAAGGTCGGTCCGGGGCGTGGTTCCGCTGCCGGTTCCCTGGTTGCGTACGCGACGTGGATTACCAATATCGACCCGATTGAGCACGGTCTTCTCTTCGAGCGATTCCTGAACCCAGAGCGTCCGTCCGCGCCGGATATCGATATCGACTTCGACGACCGCCGCCGCGATGAAATGATTCGCTACGCGGCAGATCGCTGGGGCGAAGACAAGGTGGCGCAGGTGGTCACCTTCGGTACGGTGAAGACCAAGCAGGCTCTGAAGGACTCGGCGCGTGTGCAGTTCGGTCAGCCGGGTTACCAGATTGCAGACCGCATTACTAAGGCGCTGCCACCTGCGATTATGGCTAAGGACATTCCGCTGAGCGGCATCGTCGACCCGGAGCACCCACGCTACGGCGAGGCCGCCGAGGTTCGTCAGCTTATTGAAACCGACCCGGATGTGGCTCGAATTTACGAGACAGCCCGTGGTCTCGAGGGCGTCGTTAGGCAGACCGGCGTGCACGCTTGTGCCGTGGTGATGGCGTCGGTGCCACTCTTGGATCACATCCCGATGTGGAAGCGACAGGCTGACGGCGCGATTATCACTGGCTGGGACTATCCGGCGTGTGAGGCCATCGGTCTGTTGAAGATGGACTTCCTGGGTCTTCGAAACCTGACGGTTATCGGTGACTGTATTGAGCACATCAAGTCCAACCGAGGCGAGACAGTTCTGCTCGATGACCTTCAGACCGATGATCCGAAGGTCTATGAGCTGCTGTCGCGCGGTGACACCCTCGGTGTGTTCCAGCTCGATGGTGGCGGAATGCGTGAGCTGCTCAAACGCATGCAGCCAACGGGCTTCGACGACATCGTGGCATCGCTGGCGCTGTACCGTCCGGGGCCGATGGGTGTGAACGCGCACTTTGACTACGCGGATATTAAGAATGGTCGCAAGCCTTATAACGCCATCCACGCGGAACTGGATGAGCAGCTGAAAGAAATCCTGGAAGAAACACACGGCCTGATCGTGTACCAGGAGCAGATCATGAAGATCTCGCAGAAGCTGGCGAATTACACCGCGGGCCAAGCAGATGGTTTCCGTAAGGCCATGGGTAAGAAGAAGCCCGAGGTGCTGGCCAAGGAGTTCGTGAACTTCGAAGGCGGCATGTTGGAGAATGGTTTCTCCAAGGATGCTGTCCAGAAGCTGTGGGATATTATTCTGCCCTTCGCCTCGTACGCGTTTAACAAGTCTCACGCGGCGGGCTACGGCCTGGTGTCCTACTGGACCGCGTATCTGAAGGCCAACTACACCGCTGAGTACATGGCGGCGCTGTTGACCTCGGTGGCGGATGATAAGAACAAGCTGGCTATTTATCTGTCGGACTGTCGCCACCTTGGCATTAAGGTGCTGCCGCCGGATGTCAATGAGTCGGGTATGGACTTCGAGCCGGTCGGTGAGGATATTCGCTTCGGCCTCGGCGCTATCCGCAACGTCGGCCATGATGTGGTCGCGTCGATTGTGAAGACGCGCGAGGAGAAGGGCAAGTTCACGTCGTTCTCGGACTATCTGGACAAGATTGAGACGCTGCCGTGTAACAAGCGCATCACCGAGTCGCTGATTAAGGCCGGCGCTTTCGACTCGCTGGGGCACCCACGAAAGGGCCTTGCGCTCATTCATGAAGAAGCCATTGACTCGGTGCTGTCGACCAAGAAGGCTGCAGACAAGGGACAGTTCGACCTGTTTGCGGGCTTCGGTGGGGAAGAGGACACCGGATCGGAGAGCATCTTTGAAATCCGTGTGCCGGATGAAAAGTGGGATCGCAAGCACGAGCTGACCCTGGAACGAGAAATGCTGGGCCTCTATGTCTCCGGTCATCCACTCGATGGGTTCGAAGAATCGCTGGCCGCGCAGACCGATACCGCTTTGACCACGGTCGTCGGTGGGGAAGTCGCTAACAACACCGAAATCACTATTGGTGGCATTGTCTCTAGCGTTGACCGTCGCGTGAATAAGAACGGTCAGCCCTGGGCGATTATCGGTATTGAGGACCACAACGGTGCGCGCGTGGAAGTTATGGCTTTTGCGAGAACCTACGCGATGATTGCCACCAGCATTGCTGAAGACGCCATCGTGCTTATTCGTGCCCGCGTTCAGTACCGCGATGACCGCATGAGTGTGGTCTGTGATGACCTGAAGCTGCCGGACCTTGGTCGCAATGGCTCCACTTCGGCGCCGCTGCGTCTGACCATGCGCACTGATCAGTGCACTCCGGAGATGATTGCCAAGCTGAAGTCCGTACTGCTGGACAACCCAGGCGACTCCGACGTTTACCTCAAGCTTGTCGACGGCGATTCCCACACCACTTTGGTTCTCGGCGAGCACTTGCGGGTCGACCGGGACGCCAGCTTGATTGGTGATCTGAAGGCGACGATTGGGGCCAGCATTTTGGGGTAGCTTATCGTGGCCCTGATTGTCGCAACCGGTTGTATGACCGAGTAGAGTCATAGCTCATGAGTGAGAATTCTGTGCCTGCTTCCCAGACCGAACGCCGACTTGTTCACGCGGCCGATATTCAGATTGCGCAGGCACGAATTTCTTCGGTTATTGCGGCCACTCCGCTGCAGTTCAGCCCACGTCTTTCCGAAATCACCGGTGCAAAGGTATTCCTCAAGCGGGAAGACCTCCAGGACGTGCGCTCGTACAAGATTCGCGGTGCCTACAACGCCATGGTTCAGGTTACCGACGAAGAGCGAGCAGCAGGCGTCGTTGCGGCATCTGCAGGAAACCACGCTCAAGGCGTGGCATATGCCTGCCGCCAGCTGGGTATTAAGGGGCGCATCTATGTGCCCAATGCCACGCCGAAGCAGAAGCGCGACCGTATCGCTTACCACGGCCGCGATGCCGTTGAGATTGTCGTTGTCGGGGACTCCTTCGATGAGGCCGCCGCTGCGGCGCGTGCTGACGCACAGCGCACTGGTGCCACCATGGTGGAGCCATTCGACTCCTTCAACACCATTGTCGGACAAGGCACTGTCGCAGCTGAAATTATTGCGCAGCTCTCCGGCCAGGGGTTGACTCTGGATACCATCTGCGTACCGGTCGGTGGCGGTGGTCTGCTCAGCGGTGTCACCTCTTACCTGTCGGATATGTCGCCGAACACCCAGGTCATGGGTGTGGAACCTGCGGGTGCGGCCTGCATGCGCGCAGCCCTGGAGAACAATGGCCCGATTACGCTGGGGCACACCGATCCGTTCGTCGATGGCGCCGCGGTGGCCCGTTTCGGTGACCTGCCATGGCACATCCTGGAGGCCAACCGCAACCGCGTTCATCCGATGATTGCGCCGGAGGGCGCGGTCTGTGAGGCGCAGCTGGATCTCTATCAGAACGAAGGGATCATCGCTGAGCCGGCCGGTGCGCTGTCTGTGGCAGCTCTGGAGCAGATGCAGTTTGAACCGGACGAGGTTGTTGTCTGCATCATCTCGGGCGGTAATAACGACGTGCTGCGCTATGCCGAGATCATGGAGCGCTCGCTGGTCTACCGCGGCCTCAAGCACTACTTCCTGGTCAACTTCCCGCAGAAGCCCGGCCAGCTCCGCATGTTCCTCAGCGATGTTCTCGGCCCGGATGACGACATCTCGCAGTTCGAGTACCTCAAACGCAACAACCGCGAAACTGGCGCGGCTCTTGTCGGTATTGAGCTACGTCGTGCCTCTGACCTCGAGGAATTGCTGGCACGCATGGATGCCTCGCCGCTGAAGTGCCGCCGACTGGTACCCGGCACACCAGAGTATGACTTTTTGACCTAGACTTGCTGGGTCCAGCTGGGAAACCTCCGAGGAAGTCCTCCCAGCTCCGTTAATTAAATGAATCTTTTCGAGCAAGCTTTGTAGCGAAGGGGAGCGTCCACCCACTATGACTGGGGCAAGCAGTGTCGACCAGGGTGTCCGAGTGGAAAATACCGTGATTGTCGAAATGTGGCTGGCTGCCGCAGAGCAGGACCTGGCCACCCGGATTCCGGGTCTGCTGGAATCCGCCACACAGGCCAAAGTTGAGCCACTGTTTGTCTGGTCAGGGCTGGCGATGGACGAGGTTGAGCGTATCGACCGCTTCCTGGGAACGCTCCTGGCCCATCATCTGGCGGGTGGTACTGCTGCCGATATTGAAGCTGCGAAGAGTGTCGTTGACAATCACCCGCTGGTCACCCTTGCCTCGCTGGTAGGACGCGCCGCGCGTGTTGCGTCGGCAAGCGAAATGTGGCTGGACTGGCCAGCCGCTCTGCAGCTGAATCCAGACGCTGACACTACCGGCGCGCTCATCGAGCACCTCGCCGCCGCAGTGCCGACAATGCTGGCCAACGCTGGTTTGCCTAACGACGTCGACAGCAACCAAGCCGACGCGGATCCGCTGCAGCGGGCAGCGCAGGTGCTTTTGCTGCACGCGGGTGTGCAGCTATCGGTGATGCCACTGATTATCGAGCGCTGTGAGGAGCTCGCGGGGGTAGCGGAGCTATCCGACCCTTCATCAAATGACCTGGTACAGGCGCTGTCGAAGGTTCATCCGCTGCTCGAGGAGCTGCTGACCGAAATCGCAGAGGCGGAAGATGGTGTCTACCCGCTGGCGCTGCGTCAGTTGGCCAGGACGGCACCTCGTCAGGCGCACAAGTTGTTTAAGGCAACCCTCGGCTATGCCATTGCCACTGCCGCTGATCCGGCCAACTGGGAGGCTCGGGAAGAACTCGGCCAGCTCGATGCGGGGCTGCCGCCTATTCTGGTGACCGCTGCGCGTGAAGAGCTGCGTATGCGTCCGGCGGGTACTGCGAATCGTCGTGAAGCCGTGGGCGTGGTGGCAACGACCGGCCGCCCGCAGCTGTACTTCGATGAGCTGACGCAGACCGTTGGCGTACAGCTACCGACGCCGCTGGATCCGGCGGGACGGACCTGGCGTGTCACCTTCGGCGGCACGGTAGCAACGACGCCGGTGGTGGGCCTGCAGGATTCGCTGCCGCGTCCAGTGGTGACCATCGATGAGCCGGTGCGCGATGTGCTGGTGGAAATCGGCGATGAGAAGCACTGGCGAGTCCCCGCGATTAGCACTGAGGACCCAATTCTCATTTTCGGTGCCGACGGTCAGTCAGTCACAGACAAGGTCTCGCTACACTCGACGTCCGCTACGGTGGTCTACCCGGTTGATGCCACACTCGTTGACCCCGTCACAGGCGCTGAGGTGCCATTGCTATCGGACCCGCGCCCATTTAACTGGGAGTTGTGGCAAGTCGCTGAGATCGATCTCCGCGATGTTCATGCAGTTCAGGTTCGTCGGTCCGGGGCGGCCGGCGAGGTTCGGTCGGCATCCCCGCAGCGTCAACCGCGAATGACCATGCCCCACGCGCGTCTCGACGGCACGGTGTCTGCCTACGGCACCCCGGTTTACGCCGGTGGTCCGGTCGCTGTGTTCCCGCCGACGCTGTCCGGTAAGGACGAGTCCTGGCGCGCGATCGTCACCGATTTTGGTGGATATGGTGCGTTTACCACGGATTCCGTCATGGTCTATGACCTCGAGGTACCCGCCGCGGGTGGCGAGGTTGAGATCCTTACCGATGACGATTACCCGTGGGTCGGCGAGTTCGTGGTTCGTCTGGTCAATCCGCGTGGCCGCAGCTTCCAGAAGCACTTCGCCATTGCGGAGCAGGCAGACCTCACGATTACTTACAGCGGTGGTGGAGACGGCTTCCGCATCCCAACCATCGACGGGCTGAGCCCCGCCGACATCCGCGTTGTTTCCGGTGACAAGCCGCTTGACGCCGAGCCCGCTATCGTGCGCCTCGGGGCGGACGAAGTCACAGGCACCGTCGAGCTTTCCACCGAGGAGGGCGCATGGCTGCAGTTGCAGGTCACGCCAGGCACGCTGCAGTTTGAGGTTTCGCTTGCCGACGAATCCGTCGCCCGCCGCACCACTACATTGGTCACCCGCCCGAAGCGTGTCGATGCCTTCGGCAAGATTGTCGTCAATGCCCCGGGCGAGTTGCGCCATGCGCATGTTGCAGTTTCCAGCGGTGAGCGCGACATCTGTCGCGTCCCCATCAAGCGTTTCGGCGATACTGGCTACGCGGAGTTCGGCAAGTTTGCCGACCGTATCTCCCTGCTGAAGGCCCTGCGCATCAGTTTGGACTGGACACGTGTGACGGGACGGAAGCGCCTGTCTGTACCACTGGTGGAGGCTTCCTCCCGCGATGCCATCCGCCAGATTGCCTTCAACGATGAAGCCACTGACATCATCGAGGTTGATGTCGCTGACGACGTTTCGCACTTGCCGATGACCCTGTGGCTCTGGGCCGCCGGTCAGCCGTGGCGCGAACCCGTCGCCCTGGAAGTCGTAGAGGGCGAATGCGAGCTTCCCGCCGAACTCCGCGGCCTTGGCCCATTTGTCGCGCAGGTGACTCTCGGTGTGGAAAAGGAACGCCACCCGCAGTGGCCGGCGGCCGGGTCGACCATTCTGAATCATGTCGATGATGCAGAGGCTATCGACCTCGATGGCGAGGACACCGATCCCGTTGCTCGCGCGCAGGAACTGTGGGGCGAGCTAAATCAGGATCAGCTCGCACGTTTGTGGACACTACTGGCGACCTTGCGGGCTGGTCGTGCAACCGACATGGTGCAGGCGAATCCGCTGCTGGCCGCACCTAGGTTGGGTGCGATCTTGTGTGCCGAACCACGCGCCGGTCTGGCAGCGTTGAACCGTTCAGTCATCGCGCTCGACGATCAGCCGGGTATGTTTATCGCCTCCGGACTCGTGCTGGGAGACTTCAGCGCTACTAAGCCAGTGCCGGGGCGTCGCCGTGTGCCGTGGCTCGGTGCATTGGCAGCATTGGCGGATCTCACTGATGAGAGCGTGGACCGTTCTCGTCAGCTGGATTACCTGCGCACAACTGGTGGCCAGGGACTGCTGGACATTGCTGCCAGCGGCCAGGACACCACCCTGGAGTCCGCTACTATCGACCAGAGCTCGGTGCAGATTACCTCGCTGCCGGAAGCACAGGCCAGCGCTATTCTGTCGCAGGTCTTTGATCCTTACCGCATGGTCCCGGGTCCGCTGACCGACGATGACGCTCGCTTCACCGCAATCTACGAAGTGGTACGCAATCGTGCTGAGATTGTGGAATCCGGTGTCATGACCCAGCTTGCCGCCGCCTCTCGGGTGTTGTTTAAGACGGTATCGAAGGCGTCTCCACGACTGCGCAAGGCGGTCAATGTGCGCTTCCACAAGCTCGACGGCATCGATGCGGATGATCCTTCGCTGCACTGGACTCTGGTGCCGGGAACGTCACTGCTTATTGCAGTGGCTGCCCGCGTATTGGCTCGTACTCAGGCTGAGAACTCTGATGCCAGTGTCGCCGCTGTCCGTGAGCTGATTCCGATGTGGGCTCAGCTGGCGGACCTGGTTCCGACGTTGGTGATGAGCGATATTCTCATCGCAGACGCGTTGGTGGCTCACGTCCTCCACGGTGATGTCACCGAGTTGCCGTGGCCAGCACCCGAGTCGGGTGCAGCGGATGAGGAAGAGTCCGACACCGAGGCTGAAAATCCGGCTGACTAGCTGAGCGAGACGACAGCGTAGCCCCACGCTGGAAGCGAGATTTCGGGACCGGCAGCTTCGTCATTGACGATGCTGGCTGCTGCGTCTTCAAAAGTGTGCAGCAGGTGGGCGGAACCGAACTCGGAATCCAGGCTGACGCTGGTTTCGGCGTCGGAGAAATTCGCCACCAAAGCGACAGTTTCAAAGGCATCCGAGTTTCGGGCACCCATTTCGCGCTCATCCTGGCTGCGCACAACGACGAGGCAACGATTGTCCTCGTCATACTCAGTCACCACAGATGCCGACCAGGGAGTGCGAAGCGACGGGTGGGACTTCCGCAGCGCGAAGAGATCGCGGTAGGCCGCCAGAATAGTGGCGTGCGAGCCCTCCGAGACCTCCTGCCAATTGAGCTTCGAGTGGTGGAAGGTCTCTGGATCCGATGGGTCGGATACCTCCTTCGGATCCCACCCGGCACGGGCAAACTCACGTAGGCGTCCCTCGCGCGTGAGCCGTTGCAGCTCCGGATCTTCATGGGAACAGAAGAAAGCAAACGGGGTAGAGGCGCCCCATTCCTCACCTTGGAAGAGCATCGGGGTGAAAGGACTGCAGGCGATAACTGCTGCCTTTAAAACCTGCTGCGCCGGAGTGAGGTTCATCGACGGACGGTCACCGACAGCGCGGTTTCCCGTTTGATCATGTGTGGTCGTGTACGTTACGAAAGCATGCATGGGCTGTACAGACAGGTCGAAGAGACGACCATGAGTGCGACCACGGAACGTCGACATTGTGCCCGTATGCCAGAAGCCAGTTTCCAAAGCACTAGCTAGCGCTTCCACCGACCCAAAGTCTGAGTAGTAGGCGTGGTCCTCGCCAGAGACCAGCGTGTGCAGTGCATGGTGGACGTCATCATCCCACTGAGCGTTGAGGCCAAAGCCACCTGCAGCGCGCGGGCGGACCAAACGCGGATCATTCTGGTCGGACTCTGCAATCAAAGAACGCGGAATACCAGTCTCGGCTGCGACAGTGTCTGCGACAACCTGCATCTGCTCCAGAATGTGGAATGCCCCCTCGTCATGCAGGGCATGGACCGCGTCCAGACGAAGACCGTCGACGTGGTAATCCACCAGCCATTGGCGCACTGCATCCAAAATATACGCACGCACCTCATCAGAGTTGTCGCCAGTGAGATTGACAACCTCACCCCAACCCGTCGAACCACCAGCGGTGTAGGGGCCGAAAAATCCCACATAGTTGCCGTCTGGACCAAAGTGGTTAAAGACCACATCCAAGATGACAGCCAAACCCTTTCGGTGACACGTATCAATCAGCTTCTGTAGACCCCGCGGGCCACCGTAGCCCTCGTGCACGCTGTGCCAGGACACACCGTCATAGCCCCAATTACGGTCACCACCGAAAGGCTGCACTGGCATCAGCTCAATATGTGTTACCTCCAGCTCAATCAGATGGTCTAGATGTTCCACCAAACCTTCGAAATCACCAGAATCGCTGAAGGTGCCCACATGCAGCTCATAAATCAGACCTCCTGGCAGAATCCGGCCCGACCAGGCCGAGTCCTTCCACTTATAGGCACCCAGGTCAACGACCTCGGAGAAACCATGCGGACCATCCGGCTGCGACTGGGAACGCGGATCTGGCAGCGGTATTGTCCAGTCACCGACAGCAGGGGAGGAGCCGTCCCCCGATTCGTCGTCAGGCGCGCCGAATCCCGCATGTGCCCGCAGCGAAAATGCGTAGCGATCCCCCGGTGTACGAGCCACATCAGCTTCAAACCAACCAGAGTTGGCGCCGTAGCCATCGGTGGCGTCAGCGATTGGATGCATATCAAAAATCGCTGGCGCGTCAGGATTGCCCAACAGCAGACGGACTTCGGAAGCGTACGGGGCCCAGACTCGGTAGTTGCTCATGGGCACCATGGTAGGTCAGTCAGCGGATTGGCACAGGGGAACCGTTTTCGAACACCGCGTATTTGAGGTGAGTCCAAGGTGAAGTCGAGATAGTAGCGAGCGACGGTGATTGGGTGTGCACGAAGCCCATACGCAACAATGGACACTATGACCACCGAGCCATCCACTTCGACCGAAGCGACGCAGAAGCAGCGCGACATCGAGCTGATTGTCCCCGCCGGCGGTGACATCGTCACGAATGAAATCGAGATTAAGAAATCTCGCTTCATCACGTGGATCGCGCGTGCTGACGACGAAGACAGCGCCCGAGAGGTCATCAATTTGGCCAAGGCGGAGTACCCGGATGCTCGCCACCACTGCAGCGCATACATTCATGAGGTCGTCGGAGGGAATCGGGTGGAGCGATCCTCAGATGACGGTGAACCTGGCGGCACGGCAGGGCGCCCAATGCTCGATGTGCTCCAGGGCTCTGGAATGACGAATGTCACCGCCGTAGTGATCCGCTATTTTGGCGGCATCAAATTAGGCACGGGTGGGCTTGTGAGGGCCTATTCGGATTCGGTCTCAGAGTGTCTAGAAAAAGTCACGCGCATGCGGCGCGTGCAAAGAGCCTTGAGAGTAGTGAGTGTCTCCGCCGCAGATGCCGGTCGCATCGAAGCGGAATTGCGTGCTCGTGGTTATGAGATCGTGGAAACGCGGTGGGGCCAGAACGTGGAGTTTTCCATCGCGGTGACTGCCGATGGGATTGCCCAGCTTGACGGCGAAATGCAGGCGCTGACTAAGGGAGCTAGCGAGCCGTCTACGGACGGTGGCGAAATCTGGTGGGAGCTGCGCGCTTAACAGCCGCTAACCCTGGTTCGGGGATTCCTCGCCGTTGTGTGCGCCGCGATGGCGCTTGAGAATTTCCACCAGTTCGTCCTTATTTTCCGCAATCTTTTCTGGCCGACCGAAAACGCAGACTGCCGCGACAGTAGCACCGTCTTCCTCCACTGCGATAGAGACACCGTCAACGCCACCGCCTTCGGCAATACCCGGGGCAGCACAGACGCCGGTCTCTGCGATTTCCCCGGCCTGGCGGAGGAAATCATCCACATAGACCTGGTCTTCCGGCCGCGCGGAGTTCAGGTAGGACCACAGTTCGCGCTTTTCAAACCGACTCATCAAAACCCAACCTGCAGAGGTGCGCAACAGCGAGCGCGGCAGGAAGTTCTCCGTCAGGTACTGGTAGCGCATGGATTCACCGACGGTTTTGAGGTAGAAAAGCTTGCCACCAACCGGCAGTGCCAGCACGGTAATCAAGCCAGTTTCGTTGTGAATCGCCTCGAGCTCAGCCGTCGGAACGTTGACCATGCGACGACCGGCCATGACATTGAGCAGAAACGGCGCCATGCCGAGCGTGTAACGCTTGTTGGACTCGTCAAGGTAACCTGTCACAGTCAGACCGTTGACAAGGCCCTGCGTGGTACTGAGCGGATAGTTCAGCGTGTGGGCGATGTCAGTGAGGGTTAGACCTTCGTTAGAGCGCGCAACGAGTTCGAGGATCGCCGCAACGCGGTCGACCATGCGGTGGCGGGGGCGGACAGTTTCTGTCATAGGACTAACACTAGCAATCAACCTACGCCATTGTGTTAATTACCTACCCAAATAGGAATATCTAGCAGGTTTGCTATAGCTGTAGAAATTTTTCCCGAATTGTACGCCCTATCGACCTATGCGATGCGTCAGGGCGACCAGAACGCTCTAATATGTACTCCATGAGCTATCTTCAGCCCCAACCTCAGAACCCCATTGAGCTCCGTAAGAACGCGGTGCGAAAGTACTCCCGCAATGCCGTTGTGTGGCAGGCAGCGGTGTCGTCGGCGGTGCAGTGCTCGGACTTCTAGCCGGAAGCATGTCCCTATTCCTCATCCTGGCAGTAGTCGGCCTGGTCGGTGGTTTTCTCAATTGGCAAAAGGTTCAGCGGATTGTGAACTACAAGGATCCGCAGTAAATGCCTGCTCAGCAGCAATTGTCTACCGAACCAGTGCGTATCGATGCCTGGATTTGGGCGGTCAGGTTGCTGAAAACTCGCTCATTGGCCGCAGATGCGTGCCGTGGCGGCCACGTCAAAGTCAACGGCGAAGCCGTGAAACCCTCAGTTCTGGTCGTCCCCGGGGACAGAGTGCGACTGTGGGCAAACCACCGCGAACACATTGTTGAGGTCACCAAGACGGTGAAGAAGCGGGTCGGAGCTCCGGTGGCCAGGCAGTGCTATATCGACCACTCTCCGCCACCGCCTCCGAAGGAGATTCTCGCATCGATGCCGACGCGCGACCGCGGTGCCGGGCGGCCTACGAAGCGCGATCGCCGTCAGCTCGATCGTCTTCGGGGACGTCGCTCATAGGCATCCCGGCCTCCGCTAGTTGCTGCAACCGTGCGCGCAAACGGGCTGGTCGACGCTTCGGGTTATGGCTGGGATCCGCAGTGGCCTTGATGTGCTTTTCACCGCGAGCCGCTAGTAATAGGTCATCGATAACACGCACATGACCTGGGTTAAAGCGGTACTTCATGGCCTTGCTTACCGCGCTGAGGCGCTGCGGATTAAGTAGCTCTCGCAGCTGCCCGACAGTGCGGATGCCATTGCGCTCCAGCAGTTCTTCTGCCCAGCCGTAATGCTCTGATTTCGATCGGGGCGCATCTGGAAGCAGCATCGTCAGCACGCCGGGTAGGGTTTCCTCAGTCACCACAATGTCATCGGCTGTGGTCTTTGCCGGAGCTGAGGGCTGTTTGCCCTCTCCCTGCGCGGAATCGTCCGGCGTGGATTCCTCCAGCACGGCAACGACTTGGTCGAACTGCTGATCCGCGAGCTCAATAAGGCCAGCGGCCAGCGCAAAAGCTCGATCAATCCGCGGGTCTGTCGCTCCCTCAGGGGCCTTATAGCGAATATCGTGCTCAAATTCCGCCCACGCATGCTGCAGCACAGTGCGCAGTTGCACCTCAAACTGCATATCCGCATATGGAGCTAGCTCTGACGGCGCCGCCGTCGACACCTTGCAGATCAAGTGCTGGGAGCCGTATCCCAACCGGCCGCTGATTCGTGTCTCCGCGGTTTTGTCAATCCTACGCAGCACAGTCAGCGAATCTCCCAGCGCATCCATGATCGCGGGAATCTCCGTCGAATGGTACGTGGTTACACGCACACCGATGATGTCGTGGATACCGTGCCACGGGTCAGGGTAGACGTAGTTGCCGTCCGCTTCACGACGCAGGGCCTTCTGCCGCAATGAGCGGAAAGACTTCACCCGCGCCGTGACATTGTCAAAGGCCAAACCGGCATCGGAGAGAATCTCTTTAATCGCATCGACAAAGTCCTGCGCGGCGGTGGGGTGCCGAGTTGCCCACGAGTCGTACTTCGACTGCAGTGCACGTGTAACCTCTCGATCCTCCGCCAACTGAGTCTTGCGGGTCTGGTCGCGGGAATCGTCGGGAAGCGAATCCTTCATTCGATTAGTCGTCATCGTCCTCGCGTACCAGCAGTGCTACTGGGAAGGAGCTGAACAGAGAAGCCACGGCGATGGTGCCGGACCAAGTATGGCCAGTGAAACGGTCGGTCCAGAATCCCTTGGGAAGTGTCACTGTAGTGTCGCCCCAACCGCCTTCGCGTTGCAGCCCCAGCGGACGGCGCGTCACCAGCGCGATAACATCTTCCGGCTCGCCCTTCGGTCCACGTGCTGCACCGACCAAATGACGCTCGCCGACACCCACGGCGAATACTGGCTGGTAGGCGCCGCCGACGAAGGACTCCGGGCGTTCCGCACGCAGCTTCACTCCGTGGTGAGTCACCATCAGCTTTGCGACGTCCGCATCGGCATCCGTAAAGTCCTCCGGCAGCTCAGCTGGGTGCTCTGGACTCTTAGTTACCGACGTGACCTCATCGCGAGCAACCTTATCCAGCGCCGCGACGCGCGCATCGTAGTCGACGAACCGGCGGTTGTCAGGATCAACCAGGGAGTCCTCTGTGAACTCCGTCCCCTGGTAGGTATCGGGGATGCCGGGGCCGACAAGCTGGAGGAGCTTGCGCGACAGTGACGTGGTCAGGGCAGCTGGCGCAATGGAGCGGACGAACTCTGTGATGGAGTCGGTCAGGGGGCCGTCGAGAAGCGCGTCAATCCAGCTGCGGATGCCGAGTTCGAACTCCTCGACCGGCTCCGTCCAGGAGGTGTGCACATCTGCCTCGCGGATGGCCTTAATGGCGTAGTCGTGGAGGCGTTCGCGCAGTTCATCGGTAATCACGCCGTCGGTCGGCCAGACTCCGATGATGTTCTGCAGCAGGAAGTAGCCGGTGGCATCGTCCGGGGCGGGGGTGATGGCCATCCAGTTGCGGACATTTTCAGCCCAGTCGCCGGAGACATCGGAGAGCTGGAGAATGCGGGCGCGGACATCTTCGCCGCGCTTGGTGTCGTGCGTGGACAGCGTGGTCATGGTTCGTGGCCAGAGGCGAGCACGTTCCGACTGCAACAGGTGGAACTCCGCCGCAGACATGCCGTAGCGACCGAGATCACCGCCGACTTCGTTTAGGCTGATCAGGCGGCAGGCACGGTAGAAGGTGGTGTCTTCGACACCCTTTGCCATGACCGCACCACAAACCTGAGCGAACCGCGTGGCGGCCTCACCACCGGCTACCAAACCTGCCGAAATGAGGTCGAGGGCAAAGACACGCGAGGGGAAACGCGCTGCCATTTCACCAATGACCGTGGAAGCCACTCGCGACAGGGAGACATAGTCCGAACGGTAGACAGGCATGGCAGCGACCAGCTTGCAGATGGTGTCGATAAGTACCTCATCGCTGACGCTGGTACCGCTGATAGACCAGTTATCGCGGCGCAGGGCACGTGCTAGACGACGGACTTCTGCAGCCAACTCGTGCGCTGCGACATCGTGTTTGAGAGCCTGCGCAGTTGCCTGCACGGCAGTTTTGTCCCAGGTTGAGCCGGACTGCTGCAGAGCCAACATACTCATGGCGTCTCGGGAGTCGCGGTTGACGAAGACATTGTCGAACTCACGCAGGGCGTCGTAACCCGTGGTGCCGTCAACCTGGAGCCTCGGATCCAGTGGCTCTTCGGCACCCAGAATCTTCTCGATAACCAGCCACTTGTCATCGCCGAGTAGACGGCGCAGCTCACTGAGGTATCCGAATGGGTTGCTGAGGCCATCCGGGTGGTCAATGCGGACACCGTCAATGATGTCCGCAGCTAGCAGCTCGCGGATGATGCGGTGTGTGTGCTCGAATACCACCGGGTTTTCCTGGCGGATGCCGGCCAGGCCGTTGACGCTGAAGAATCGACGGTAGCCAATGACCCCGTCCTTCCAGTACATCAGGCGATAGGCCTGGCGATCATGTACTTCCTGCGGGGTGCCGTCCTCGGTGCCGGGGCGCACCGGGAATGTGTTGTCGTAGTAACGCAGAAGTGGCTCGTCGCCAGAGGTGTCGAGCTCCAGCTTGTCGATATCCTCCGGGGATCCCAGAATCGGCAACCCCATCTTGCCGTTGGCACCGTTGTCCTCGTGCCAGTCGATATCGAAGTATGGCTCGAACTGAGAATCCTTGCCATAGGTCAGAACGTCCCACCACCAGGCATTGAGCTTGGGCTCCTCAACACCGAGGTGGTTCGGTACCAGGTCGATAATGATGCCCAGACCGGCCTTGTGCGCCACCTGCGCGAGCTTCTGCAGCTCTTCCATGCCGCCGAGCTCCGGGTTCACTGTCGTCGGATCGATGACATCGTAGCCATGGTTAGACTCCGGTACGGCGGTGAGGATAGGCGACAGATACAGGTGTGAAATTCCGAGGTCTGCCAAGTAGCCGACCTGTTCAGCCGCGTCAGCGAACGTGAAAGCGCGCCCGTTTGGGTCGGCCTTGGGGCCACGGAGTTGGAGACGGTAGGTGGACGTAATTGGTCGGCGACTCATGTTCCCCTTTATACCGCCCACCAGGAAAAGCTGCTGCCTGACCGCTGTGGCAGCAGCTAGCCCCAGAGTCTGCACCCGCCGTCCGAATGCGAATTTTTTCTCGTGAACGTGGCCTAGAAGGGTGGCATTCCGTCATCGCCCGGCAGGGAAGTGGAACCAAACATTGGAACCGACTCACTGGAGTTGTCCCCGGTGCTGGCGCTAGGTGTTCCTTCCGCAGTGTCTCCCGCTTCGGACGCGCCATCCTCTTCCGGATTCAGCCCGAGTGCGGTGAAGAGCTCCTTCTCAGTCCAGATCTGGATTTCCTGGCCTTCGGCCTGCAGCTGTCGAGCCCTCTTCTCCTTCGACGTCACCGAATCCCACGGACCGGCGACCAAAATGGTCGTTTTCTTCGTGACACCCTTATTGATATTCGCACCTGCAAAGGCAATCTTGTCCCACAGAAAGCCCTTGTCATACGGTGCAAAATCACCGGTCAGTGTCACCCGCTGCTGGTACAACAGGCCGCTTGGATCCGCGTCCGGATTCGGGTCTGGAATGGTGTCCGGTGTCTTGGCCGCATCCCATTTCGCATTGCGACGCGGCCGTCGTGACGGCGCGGAACTGCCGGACTGCGCACCAGCACCAGCACCAGTTCCCGCGTTGGTCCCGGCACCAGTGCTGGCGACACCAGCCGGGTCATAGCGCACCATCCGCACTCGTCCACTGCCAATCTGGCCCAAGCTCAGCGAGACCTTCTGGCTCAAATCAGCCACCGATGTTGCGCGCTGCTGCTCCATCAACCACAGCGCTACCTCAGCACATGCGACCGCATCGGCCGTCGCATCATGATGATTCTCCAGCGACGTCCCCGCGGCCTCCGCCAATGTCGGCAGCTTCAAGTTGGGCAGCCCCAACTGCATCTGCCGAGCCCACATATAAGTACACGCAAAATTCAACTTCGGTGCTGGAATGCCTTCCGCCCGGCACGCCCGCGACAGGGCTGTGAAATCAAACCGCGCATTGTGAGCAACTACGTCCAAATCCCCAACGACGTCAACAAACTTCGCCAGCTGCTCCGGAAATGACGGCTCACCGGCCACATCCGCCGCTGTGATGCCATGAATCGCGACATTGGCTTCATCAAAATACTCCAGCCCCTTTGGCGGACGGCACATCCAGGAATAACGATCCGTCACCTTCCCGCCACGCACGACCGCAACACCAAGCTGAATAATCGAGCCGGTGTCTTCGTTCGCTGTCTCTACATCGAACGCCGCAAACGGTGCGATGTCTGACACCGCAACCTCATCCCCAGTAGGAAGCGGTGCAAAAGGCACAGAGTGCTTTACGACGTCGCCCGCGCCCTCAACCACACTCACGCCTTCGGTGACCGCCGCGCGCTGTGCCACCCACGGCATCAACGTGGAAGTAAAAGCATCTGCTGAGTTGTAGAACTCAGGATTCTTGGCTATCTCCGCCACGAGGTCTGCCAGCAACTGCGCTGCTGCCTGACGATGAGGCATCACACGGGCCTTTGGTAAAGCTACCCCGAGGTCTACCGTGCCGGGGAAAAAGCGGTTGGCCGGAGTGTAGACACCGTTTTTACTTGCCGATGCGACCTCGGCAACGTCGGTAAGCGGGAGGGGCTTCGCGGGGGCGGTGCTGGCCGTGTTGATGGTGTGGGTAAGGCGGAGCCCATCTGCGGTAATAGTCACCGTGTCGCCGGTGAGCTCGAAGACGACGGCGGGCTCGGAGGATGGCGTGGTCGTAGTCATGCACTAGATGGTAGCGCCGATGGCGGATTGAGCCCCATAGAGGCTGTGGTACCTGCGGTTCTCGCCGAGTACACGTGGCTTCCGACAATGTGGAAATGCCCACAAAAATAGGAATATTTATGGAGCGTTCGGACAGTGGGGGTGTCTGTACCCCTGAAAACCACATGTTTTGGGGGGTTAAATGTCCGGATGCATTTTGAGCGGGCGCTCCTTATACTTTTCGACGAACGGCGGTAACTGGTCGTTCGAGCTTTCGAGCTCAAGCGAAGGGCAAAGCGGAAACAACGTATGCCAGTGAAGCGATGAAATAAGGAGTAAACATTTTGAGCACGCATCCTGTGCACCCTGGTTCTATCTTGAACGATAATTTCCTCGAGCCGCGACACCTCTCTATCTACCGACTGGCTCTTGCCATCGGCGTGCCAAGCTCAACTCTGGAGCGCTTTCGCACCGGCCGCACTGCGGTCACCACTGACCTCGCAAATCGACTGTCCGACTACTTTGACACCGAGCCGGAGTACTGGTTGAACTCTCAGGCGGAGTTCAATATGCGCGCATCTGCGTAAGAAGACTTCACGCCAGCTCGGCTCCCGCGGTGCTGTGTTGACCCAAACCCTGTTTTGAGTTGAACTCAGAGCCGAAAATCCCCTGTCAGTGGAAGAAAAGTCTTCCGCCGACAGGGGATTTTGTGTAGGAACCAACCCAGGCCCGGGCCCCTACACCCAACGCGGATGCGGCTAGTGCCGCTCGATCAGCACGATGGTAGAACGGGCTGGCACGCGGAGCTCGCCTTCTGGCTCAACGATGCGCTCGCGGGTCGGGCGACCCGTGATCTCTGTGGTGTCGATGATGACTTCCCAGCTGTGTGCGTATTCGGTGCCCGGAATTTGGAACATGATGTCCTCGTGGTGGGCGTTGAAGCACAGCAGGAAGGAGTCATCTTCAATCCTGTGACCTCGGCGATCAGGCTCAGTGATGGCATCGCCGTTGAGCCAGACCATCAACGACTTGCCGAAGTCGAAGTTCCAGTCATCGGTCGTCATGACACGACCCTCATAGGTCAGCCAGGCAATGTCACGATCGTCGGTTTCCGCACCGAGCGGGCCACCGCGCAGGAACCGGCGGCGTCGGAAGACTGGGTGCTCCGCACGCAGCTCAGTCAGGAACTGGGTGTATTCGACCAGTTCAGAGTTGGTACGCGTCTGATTCCAGTCGACCCAGGCCAAACGGTTGTCCTGGCAGTAGACGTTGTTGTTGCCCTTCTGGCCACGTCCCATTTCGTCACCGTGGCTAATCATCGGAGTGCCCTGGGACAGCAGGAGAGTGGTCAGGAAGTTACGACGCTGGCGGGCGCGCAGCGAAATGATGCGCTCGTCGTCGGTCGGGCCTTCCACACCGCAGTTCCACGAACGGTTGTGGGACTCGCCATCGCGGTTGTCCTCGCCGTTGGCCATATTGTGCTTCTCGTTGTAGCTGACCAAGTCGTTGAGGGTGAAACCGTCATGCGCGGTCACGAAGTTAATCGACGCAGTTGGGCGGCGGTCATTGTTTGCATACAGGTCCGAGGAGCCGGTGATACGTGAAGCGAACTCGCCGAGCGTGGATGGCTCACCGCGCCAGAAGTCGCGGATGGTGTCGCGGTACTTACCGTTCCATTCAGTCCACTGCGGTGGGAAGTTACCGACCTGGTAGCCACCTTCGCCGACATCCCACGGTTCTGCGATGAGCTTGACCTGGCTGACAATCGGATCCTGCTGCACCAAGTCAAAGAAGGCGGAGAGGCGATCCACATCGTGGAATTCTCGAGCCAGGGTGGATGCCAAATCGAAGCGGAAGCCGTCGACATGCATCTCGGAGACCCAGTAGCGCAGCGAATCCATAATCAGCTGCAGCGAGTGTGGGTGGCGCACATTCAGGGAGTTACCGGTGCCGGTGTAGTCCATGTAGTGCTGGCGATCGCCTTCGACCAGGCGGTAGTAGGCCTCGTTGTCGATGCCTCGGAAGCAGATGGTTGGGCCCATGTGGTTGCCCTCGGCGGTGTGGTTGTAGACCACGTCGAGGATGACCTCAATGCCGGCATCGTGAAATGCGCGCACCATGCCCTTGAACTCGCTGACTGCTCCGCCTGGCTTTTGGGAAGCCGAGTAGTCCTGGTGTGGTGCTAGGAAACCGAAGGTGTTGTAGCCCCAGTAGTTGCGCAGCCCCTTTTCGCGCAGGTGGTCGTCCTGGAGGAACTGGTGGACCGGCATCAGTTCGATAGCCGTGACACCAAGGTCCTTGAGGTAGTCAATAATTGCCGGATGCGCGAGACCGGCATAGGTACCACGTAGCTCCTCCGGGATATCCGGGTGAGTCATGGTCATACCCTTGACGTGGGCTTCGTAAATCACGGTCTCGTTGTACGGCGTGCGAGGTGCGCGGTCAGCGCCCCAGTCGAAGAATGGGTTGATGACCACGGAGGTCATGGTGTGTCCCAGGCTGTCCTCGGTGTTGCGCTTCGAGTGGTCATGAATGTCATAGTTGAACAGTGATGGGTGACCGTCGAATTCGCCGTCGAAAGCCTTGGCGTATGGGTCGACCAGCAGCTTGTTGGGGTCGCAACGCTTACCGTTGGCCGGATCGAATGGGCCGTGTACGCGGTAGGCGTAGCGCTGGCCCGGCATGATAGACGGGATGTAGCAGTGCCAGATATGCGCATCGACTTCTTCCAACTCAATGCGTGTTTCTTCGCCTTCGGCGCTAATCAGACAAAGCTCAACCTTTTCCGCAACGTCGGAAAAGAGTGCAAAGTTGGTGCCAGCGCCGTCGTAGGTAGATCCGAGCGGGTAAGGCTCACCCGGCCATACTTGATAATCGCCGACTGTATTTGCTTGGTTCATGTGACTACCTTAACTGTTTTGTAAAAAACATGAGCCGTTTTCGGTCCCGTGTGGGCGCGCCATCCGTCCCATCTGTCGAGCGCACTTCGCAAAAACGACCCCCAAGGAAAAATTCGAGTCGAACGGTTAAGAGCATAAACTTCGCGCGAAAATAAGTATTTAACCCTGCAAGTGGGCAATTTGACACTCTAAACGCACCTTGGTGGGGGCCGAATCCCCAATATTCGCGGTCACCAACGCGCGAAGATCCCCAAAGGCCTTTACTTTTGGAATTATGAGTCCACGAACCATTGGTGTAACGGAAGTAGCGTTCCGAGACGCTCATCAGAGCCTCATGGCAACGCGAATGGCTATGGAAGACATGGTCGATGTCTGTGAAGAAATGGACAAGGCCGGTTTTTGGAGTGTGGAGTGCTGGGGCGGCGCAACCTTTGACGCCTGCATCCGCTTCCTTAATGAAGATCCCTGGGAGCGCCTGCGGACATTCCGCAAGCTGATGCCGAACAGTCGCCTGCAGATGCTGTTGCGCGGTCAAAATCTCCTCGGTTACCGCCACTACGAGGACATGGTGGTTGACAAGTTCGTCGAAAAGTCTGCTGAAAACGGTATGGACGTATTCCGTGTTTTCGACGCGCTTAACGACCCACGCAATCTCGAGCACGCCATGCGCGCAGTTAAGAACGTCGACAAGCATGCGCAGGGCACGATCTGCTACACGACGTCTCCGCTTCACGACGTCGACGGGTACGTGAAGCTCGCTGGTCGTCTACTGGATATGGGGGCGGACTCCATTGCGTTGAAGGACATGGCAGCGCTGCTGAAACCTCAGCCGGCTTACGACATCATCCGCGGCATCAAGGAAACTTACGGCGAGGACACCCAGATTAACGTCCACTGTCACTCGACCACCGGTGTCACGATGGTGACTTTGATGAAGGCCATCGAAGCTGGGGCGGATGTCGTGGACACGGCAATTTCGTCGATGTCGCTGGGCCCGGGGCACAACCCGACCGAGTCGCTGGTGGAAATGTTGGAGGGAACCGACTACACCACCGACCTGAACATGGATAACCTGATCACCATTCGTGACCACTTCCGCAAGGTGCGTCCGAAGTACGCAGAGTTCGAGTCGAAAACCCTGGTCAATACCGATATTTTCATGTCGCAGATTCCTGGCGGCATGTTGTCGAACATGGAAAACCAGCTCAAGGCCCAGGGCGCGGGCGACCGCGTCGAAGAGGTCATGCGTGAAGTACCGATTGTCCGCAAGGACGCCGGTTACCCGCCGCTGGTGACTCCGAGCTCGCAGATCGTCGGCACGCAAGCTGTGTTTAACGTGCTGATGGGACGCTACAAGGTTATGACGGCTGAGTTCGCTGACCTCATGCTCGGCTACTACGGGCAGTGCCCGGGTGAGCGCAACCCAGAGCTGATTAAGCAGGCAGCGGAACAGACCAAGAAGGAAGAAATCACTGTTCGTCCGGCTGATCTCCTCGAGCCCGAGTGGGACGACCTGGTCAAGCAGGCCAAGGAGCTCGACGGTTACAACGGCACCGCCGAGGACGTCCTGACCAACGCACTGTTCCCATCCGTCGCACCGGGATTCTTCACCACGCGCGGCGAAGGGCCGAAGAACGTCGGTAAGACTGCCGAACAGCTCAAGCGCGAGGCGGAGCAGGCCTCTGGTGCTGCCAATGCCATTCGCGAGCCAATTCGCTACAAGGTCACCGTTGGCGGTCGCTCGCAGACCGTCCAGGTGGAACCCGCCTAGGAACATCGGGAGAAGAGATAGCAATGTCGCAAAGTTCAGCAAACCAGCCGAATTCGGCGGATGCCGTCGCGCCGGGCGTCGACGCCTCGATGGCGGAGCGCCTGGATTATTTGGATGCTCAGCGTCGCCGTGTTGAGGCCGGTGGCGGTGAAGCCCGCCAGGCCAAGCAGCACGAACGTGGGAAGATGACTGCCCGCGAGCGTATCGACAACTTCGTCGACGAGGGCACTTTCCGTGAAACCGGCATGTTCATGACTCACCGCACCACCGACTTCGGCATGGATACTGCCGACGCGCCTGCCGACGGTGTGGTCACCGGCACTGCTGCGGTTCTCGGCCGGGCAGTGCATGTGGCCTCCCAGGATTTCACGGTCATGGGTGGCTCCGCTGGTGAAACGCAGTCCCGCAAGGTTGCGGCCACCATGCGCGCTGCTGCCGACAACGGCACTCCGTTCGTTTTCATCAACGACTCCGGTGGCGCTCGCATTCAAGAGGGAATTGACTCTCTGTCGGGCTATGGCCAGGTCTTCTACAACAACGTGTGGCTATCCGGTCTGGTGCCGCAGATTTCCATCATTGCAGGCCCATGTGCTGGTGGCGCTGCCTACTCGCCAGCGCTGACCGACTTCATCATTCAGACTCGCAAGGCACAGATGTTCATCACCGGCCCGGGCGTTATTAAGTCTGTGACCGGCGAGGAAGTCACCTCCGAGCAGCTCGGTGGCGCTGATGCGCACATGGCCAAGGCCGGCAATATTGACTTCGTTGCCGACGATGACGAGCAGGCCATCCTGATTGCGCAGAAGCTCTTAAGCTTCCTGCCACAGAACAACACGGAAGAGCCGCCAATCGTGGATCCGGTATTCGACGCCGAGCCGGATCCAGAGCTCCGCGACATCGTCCCCGTCGATGGCAAGAAGGGCTACGACGTCCGCGAGGTCATCATCCGTATCGCCGACAATGGCGATTTCCTCGAGTGCCAGGCGGGTTTTGCCACCAACCTGGTTGTCGGCTTTGGTCGAGTTTTGGGCCGTACCGTGGGCTTTGTCGCCAACCAACCGAACGTGATGTCCGGTGTGCTGGACATCAATTCCTCGGACAAGGGCGCAAAGTTCATCCGCTTCTGCAATGCCTTTAACATCCCGCTGGTCACCCTGGTTGACGTTCCTGGCTTCATGCCGGGCGTCACCCAGGAGCATGGCGGCATCATCCGCCACGGCGCAAAGATGCTCTACGCATACTCCGCAGCGTCTGTGCCTAAGGTGACCGTCGTCATGCGTAAGGCCTACGGCGGTGCGTACCTGGCGATGTGCTCGAAGGACCTCGGCGCGGACTACGTATTCGCATGGCCGACCGCGGAAATTGCGGTGATGGGCGCAGAGGGTGCGGTCAACGTGGTCTTCCGAAAGGAAATTGCCGCCGCGGGCGACGAGGAAGAGCAGGCGCGCGTGCGCGACGAGCGTATCGCCGAATACAAGACACGCTTCTCGACGCCGTATGTCGCCGCCTCGCGCGGACTGGTCGACGACGTGATTGACCCGGCGGAAACCCGCCTGCGTGTGGCTGACGCACTGTCGGTTCTGCGTAACAAGCGGGAGGTTCGCCCGGCCAAGAAGCACGGATTGGGGCCACAGTAATGTCTGACGGCATCGGTGAGATTAAGGAGCTGCGAGCGCTCGTCGCTGAACTGACCGACCGGTTGGATGCGACCTCGACAAGCTTGCAGAAGGCCACGGCACGACTGAATCAGGCAGAGAGCGAGTTGGCTGAACTGCGCAAACGCGTGGACGCAGATATCCCCGAGGATACTGTCATCGCCATTTCGGCAGCAGTGTCTGCGTACCTGGGCAATCGCGGCAAGGTGAAGGCAATTCGATACAACCGCCATAAGACGTGGGCTGCGCAGGGACGCCAGATCCAGCAGCAGCGCAACCTGCGTTAGTTGGAAATTTTCGATACCCGACTTAATTGAGTCTGACTCATTGACTTTTGCTACGTGAGGATTGTTGAGCCATGAAATTGAAAGTGACTGTCGGCGGCATTGCCTACGATGTCGACGTTGAAGTAGTTGAGGAGCCCAAGCGTCTTTCGCCCATCGTGTTGGGTGGATCGTCGAGCGCTTCCGTTGAGCCGGCCACCGCTAGTGTCTCGGGTGTCTCCGCCAATTCGGTGGTGGCGCCACTGGCAGGTTCGGTCAGCAAGATTTTGGTCGAGGAAGGCCAGAAGATTGAGGCTGGGGAGGTGCTGCTCATTCTCGAGGCAATGAAGATGGAAACCGAGATTACGGCCCCGGCTGCAGGCACCGTCGGCTCTATTCAAGTTGAAGTCGGCGACGCAGTGCAGGGTGGCCAGGGACTCGTCTCGATTGATTAGCCGCATTAGCCGGGGTGTAGAGATTTTGGGGTGAAATCTTTCTAACCCCGGTTGCTGGAAATACTTAAGGTTGCCTTAATATTTTCCTTATGAATGCCGTTCTTCTCGCCGTTTTGGTGATGCTAATCCTGGCGGTCTGCCGGGTACACGTTGTGCTAGCGCTGTTTATTGGCGCCTTGGTCGGTGGTCTTTCCGCCGGTATGGGGCTCGATGCCACAATGGTTGCCTTCCAGGAAGGCCTCTCTGGTGGTGCGAAGATTGCCCTGAGCTATGCCATGCTGGGTGCCTTTGCCATGGCAGTGGCATCCTCCGGGCTGCCCAAACTGCTGGCCGATTGGCTGATTGCCAAGATCGGCACGGAGGATGAAGGCGCTAAATCTAAGGCAGAGGCATGGACCAAGTGGGGTATGGTCGCCGGCATTTTGGCCATGGCGATCATGTCGCAGAACCTCATCCCAGTTCACATTGCGTTTATCCCGCTGATTATTCCGCCGCTGTTGCCGGTATTTAACCGCCTCAACATCGACCGCCGAATGATTACCAGTGTGATGACCTTCGGTTTGGTCACCACCTACATGTGGGTTCCGGTCGGATTCGGTTCTATCTTCCTGAACGACATTCTGCTGGGCAACATCGAAAACGCTGGTCTTGATGTTTCCAATATCAACATCATGATGACCATGGGCATTCCGGCTCTCGGTATGTTGGCCGGTCTGGCCATTGCCGTATTTTTCTCCTACCGGAAGCCACGGCATTACGAAGATCGGCCGATTGCCCAGTCCTCACACGCAGAAACCCAGTCTGACGAACCGGTGTCGAAGTACCGAGTTATCGTTGCTCTCGTTGCAATTGTGGTGACCTTCGTCGTCCAGATTGTGATGAATTCTATGGAGACCGATGCCGATCCATTGCTGATTGGTGCACTCACTGGTCTGGCAATCTTCATGCTCACCGGTGCCGTGCGCTGGCGTGAGGCGGACGACGTGTTCACCGCCGGTATGAAGATGATGGCCCTGATTGGTTTCATCATGATTTCCGCACAGGGCTTCGCCTCGGTGATGTCGGAGTCCGGCCAGGTCGAGCCACTGGTGACCGCTACTGCAGAGCTGTTTGCGGGCAACAAGCCTGCCGCTGCATTCGCCATGCTGGTCGTTGGTCTGGTGGTCACGATGGGTATTGGTTCGTCCTTCTCGACGCTGCCGATTATCGCCATCATCTATGTGCCGTTGTGTGTATCGCTGGGCTTCTCGCCGATGGCTACCGTCGCCATCATTGGTACTGCAGGTGCTCTGGGCGATGCTGGTTCGCCGGCATCGGACTCGACGCTCGGCCCGACGATGGGTCTCAATGCCGACGGGCAGCACGACCACATTCGCGATTCGGTTATTCCGACCTTCCTGCACTTCAACCTGCCGCTGCTGGCAGCTGGTTGGGTAGCAGCTCTGGTGCTCTAGCGCCGCGGCTTGACCGTGAGTGTGATTGCTCCAGCGGGGCTTAATGACCTGCGATTCCCTTAGTCCCCGCAACCCCCGCAATTCCGGCGATAAAGAGCTCGGTTCCCAGTGCAATGCGCTGGCGGCCGAGCTCTTTTGCCTGTGCAGCAGTATCTTCAGAGGAAGTCTCGACCTCAAGATCCTTATCATCGGCGTTCTCGCCACTGGTGTCGCCCTTGTTGGAAACGCCCTTGGCGCCGTTCAGGTCAAGCGCGATGGCTGTCTGCTGGTCGACTGTCGCACCGAGAATGAAGTACACGAGGACAGACGCGGTATCAGCCGCTGAGGGGGTGTTAATGGAGGTTTCGGGTGCATTCTCCAGGGCGTCGGCAAGCAGTTGTTCGGGGCGAATCGTGGCGGTGCCCGTAGCGAGTGCGGCCGAGACGACCTCGGCGCCATCCCGATGAGCGGTGAGGCAGGAGTAGAGCAGCTCGGCGACGGCTTCGATGTCGGCACGCCAATCGCCGGTGGCGGAAAACTCTGTGCAGGGAGCCAAGATGCGGTCAGCGACGGCACCCAGCAGTGCCTGCTTGGAAGGGTAGTGCCAGTACATTGCGCCAGCGGCGGTACCCAAGTGGCGAGTCAGGCGGCGGATCGTGAGATCGCCGAGTCCGTACTCGTTGAGAATGGTAAGAGCTGCGTCGACAATGATGTCCTTGGTCAATTGCACACTGCCTACCGTAGACGAAAGAAGAATCATCTGGAAGATGCCTTAAGGCTGAGATGCGGAGCGTAAATCCGCGACACGACGGGAATTGAACCCTGTTCGACATTCTGTAGCTGCGGTATTAAGTTTGATAACTGAACAACTTCTGAAACGGTGTTCAAGTTTTATCCCCAGCCTCAAGGAGCGTCACCCCCATGACTCAACAGCAGCAGGACATTTTGGAACTCGCCCGAGAAAAGGTGCTCGGCCGCGGTGAGGGGCTGAACTATGAGGAGACCCTGGCAGTTCTCAATCTCGATGACGACAGCATCGAGGATCTGCTGGCGCTGGCTCACGAGGTGCGCTTGAAGTGGTGCGGCGAAGAGGTCGAGGTTGAAGGCATTATCTCGCTGAAGACTGGCGGCTGCCCAGAGGACTGCCACTTCTGTTCGCAGTCGGGTCTGTTCGAGTCCCCGGTGCGTTCGGCATGGCTGGATATCCCGGCGCTGGTGGACGCCGCTAAGCAGACCGCAAAGTCGGGTGCGACTGAGTTCTGCATCGTTGCTGCAGTAAAGGGGCCGGACGAGCGACTGCTCAGCCAGATGGAACAGGCCGTCGCCGCCATTCAGGCAGAGGTGGACATTAATGTGGCCGCCTCTATGGGCATTCTGACGCAGGAGCAGGTGGATCGCCTGGCCAAGGCTGGTATTCACCGCTACAACCACAACCTCGAGACCGCCAAGAGCTACTTCCCGCAGGTCGTGACCACCCACACTTGGGAAGAACGTCATGACACCCTGCGTATGGTCGGCGAAGCCGGTATGGAGGTCTGCTGTGGCGGCATCCTGGGTATGGGAGAGACCCTTGAGCAGCGTGCCGAGTTCGCTCAGGACCTGGCGGAGCTCAACCCGACCGAGGTGCCGATGAACTTCCTCGACCCGCGTCCGGGCACTCCGTTCGCCGGTCGCGAGCCGATGCCAGCCAAGGACGCACTGCGTGCCATCGGTGCCTTCCGCTTGGCTCTGCCGAAGACCATCCTGCGTTTTGCTGGTGGTCGTGAGCTCACCCTGGGCGACCTGGGCGCAGAAAAGGGGCTGCTCGGCGGTATCAACGCTGTCATTGTCGGTAATTACCTGACCACGCTGGGCCGTCCGGCGGAGCAGGATCTGGACATGCTTGGCAAGGTACGACTTCCAATTAAGGCCCTCAATGCAACTGTCTAAGCCTCGGACATCTAGCCCGCGTGCGACGCGGGGTAAGAAAGTCGACTCCACGGAGCTGCTCCAGGCCATGGTGCTGGGAGACGATCCCAAGTTCGATCCTTTTACCGGCGCCGACCTCGAAGCTGGTGAAGTGCGCGAACGCTCCTATGGTGCAAAAGCTGGACTGGAGGCGCCTCGATTCTGCCAGCTCTGTGGGCGCCGGATGGTGGTGCAGGTGCGTCCGGACGGCTGGACTGCAAAGTGCTCGCGCCACGGCGAAGTGGACTCCGTTATGTTGGAGCAGCGATAAAAGGCGCTGGTTGTGCTAGTGCGCCATTCGGGCACGCTAGTACTGGATGTGCGCCGTGAGGTAAGTTAGTCAACTATGACCATGAAAAATACCCGAGTCCCGCACGTTGAAAAGCAGAGCGTGGCAATGGCCTCGGGTATTGTTCTCTTCTCCGTTGTAACGGGAACGATAGCCGGAGTGGCCTGGGCATTCCTGCGCCCCAAGCAGCAGGTGCAAATGCTCCCAGATAACCAACTGGCGATTATTCAGGAAACCGTTGACGCTGGTTTTATCGGGCTGCTCTGGTTTGTTGCTGTCACTGCCATCAGCGGCCTGGTGCTGGGAATTACTACCTTCCGAAACCGTGCCATCACGACTCCTGTGCAGATGCTCACGGCAATTGGATGGGCAGGTTTCTCCGCGTTGATGAGCGCAGCAGTGACGTACCTCGTCGGTCAGTCGGTTGCGGCATTGCTCCAGCCGGATCTGGCGGGAATGCAGCCGGGCGATAAGTTCTCGGTGATTCCAGACTTCAAAACCTATGTAGCACTGCTGGTCGCGCCACTGGTTGCCATGCTCGCACTGTGGTCCCGGGTGCTGTTCCAAACGGACTTCACGGAAGGCAACGAGAGCGCTGCAGACAATGCTGCGGACGCAGATTCGGTCACTAAGTGAGACGGTGAGGTTCTGCGCGGGAGCCGTCGTAAAGCACTAATTCCTACTGAACAGGGGTAGTTATTGGGAAATAGGCTTATACAAGCCTTACAATTTTGGGAAATAGGTTCGTCCTCGATGTCAGTATTCGCCCCGATTAGGGGCTTTTTCGATATTGTGTGGCGAGCTTAGGTCTCTTGCACTTGCCCGTTTGAGTCCGCTGCGAATGCCTCCGGAGACCGTTGCCGGTAACGGTGACGGCGTTTTCTCCGGTCGTAGCCACAGCCCATTGAAGTAAGGACGTAGTTTTCCGTGAATACCAGCCTTGCGGCCAATGCTTCCAGCCTGCCGCGCCTTGAATCGGATCTGTACGAATCGGTAGTCGATAAAGATGGCCGCTACGGTGGCGTAATTGCAGATGAGCGCTGGGCCCAGGAGATTAAGCGCCTCGCCCGCGAACGCAATGCCGTAATTCTTGCGCACAACTACCAGCTGCCGGAGATTCAGGATATTGCCGATTACACAGGCGACTCCCTCGGACTTTCCCGCATCGCTGCGGAAACCGATGCCGACGTCATCGTCTTCTGTGGTGTCCACTTCATGGCGGAAACCGCCAAAATTCTGAGCCCAGAGAAGACCGTCCTTATTCCGGACGAGCGCGCCGGCTGCTCCCTGGCGGACTCCATCACCGCAGATGAACTGGCCGAGTGGAAGGCAGAGAATCCCGGCGCACTGGTAGTCAGCTACGTCAACACCACGGCAGACGTAAAGGCTCTGACCGACATCTGCTGTACTTCCTCCAACGCCGTCGACGTGGTCAAGTCCATCCCGGAAGACCAGGAGATCCTGTTCAACCCGGATCAGTTCCTCGGCGCACACGTCCGCCGTGAGACCGGCCGCGACAAGATCAAGGTATGGGCTGGTGAGTGCCACGTCCACGCCAACATCAACGGTGAGGAACTCGCGCACCGCGCGGAAGAGAACGCCGATTCGCAGCTGTTCATTCACCCGGAGTGCGGTTGCGCGAACTCTGCGATTTACCTCGCAGGTGAAGGCACCATCGAGCCCGAGCGCGTGCAGATGCTCTCCACCGGCGAGATGCTGACCGAGGCGCAGAAGCTGAAGGAGAACAAGCCCAACGGCAAGGTGCTCGTGGCCACTGAGGTGGGCATGCTCCACCAGCTGCGCAAGGCCGCGCCGGATGTCGACTTTGAGCCGGTCAACGACCGCGCTTCCTGCTCGTACATGAAGCTCATCACTCCGGCGGCTCTGCTGCGCTGCCTCGTTGAGGGCACTGATAAAGTCGATGTCGAGCCGGATGTCGCCGACAAGGCACGCGCTTCTGTCGAGCGCATGATCGCCATCGGTAACCCAGGCGGAGGCGAGTAACACGTTTGGTCTGCGCCCATCATTCGACAGTTGGACACTGACGTGTGACTTCCTCGTCATCGGCGGGGGAGTCGCAGGGCTCAGTGCTGCGCGTAGGGCCCTTGAGCTCGGCCTCGACGTGCTGGTTATCGACAGCGTCGAGTGGCGGGTCGGTGCCCGCAAACAGCTGCGTTTCGCCGATGCCGCCACGAATCTCGCACAGGGCGGGCTCGCGGTCGTCGGGCTTGACGACGACCCCAGCGGCCATGTGGCCAATGGGTTCGATGACACCACTGATTCCCACATCGCGGATACTCTCGATGCCGGTGCCGGCCACTGCGATGAAGGGGCCGTGGCTTCTATCATCCGTGCCGGCGCTGCGGCGACCGAGTGGCTGATTGGGCTAGGCGGCACATTTGACCCGGCGCCGGATAACCCGGCCGTATATTCCCGCACCAAAGAGGGCGGACACCACGCGCGGCGCATCATTCATGCCGGTGGTGACGCCACTGGTGCTGAAATTGAGCGCGCCCTAGAAGCCTCAGTTACCGGCGTGCGAGTACTGCAGAACGCTACAGCGCGCCAGCTCATCGTTGGCAAAGACGGCCGCGTGCTGGGGGCGCTGGTAGCGGATCCCCGCGGTGGCGGCGCTATTCGCGCAGGTGCAACTCTGCTGGCTACCGGTGGCGTGGGGCATATTTATCGCGCGACCACGGCGCCCTCGGGCGCCCGCGGTGAGGCTATCGGCATGGCCTCCGACGCTGGCGCGGAGATTCGTGACATGGAGTTTATCCAGTTCCACCCGACAGTGCTCTATGACGAGCGCTCGGCATCAGACGGCACCGGCCGACGCCATCTCATCAGCGAGGCTGTCCGTGGTGAAGGAGCCATCCTCGTCGATTCCCGGGGAAACAGTGTGACCGCCGGCGTTGACCCTCGCGGGGACCTGGCTCCGCGCGATATCGTCTCGCGCGCCATCGCGACTCGCATGCGCCAGCTCGGCGAGGACCATGTCTTCCTCGACGCACGTCACATCGACAACTTCGCCGTCCGCTTTCCGACGATTACAGCGGGCCTGACCGCAGCGGAGATTGATCCGACCAAGGACCTCATTCCCGTGGCCCCGGCGGTCCACTACACCTGTGGTGGCATTGCCGTCGACCCATTCGGTGCAACTTGCGTGCCGGGTCTCTTTGCAGCCGGTGAATGCTCCGCGACGGGGCTGCACGGTGCCAACAGGTTGGCTTCCAATTCGTTGCTGGAAGGACTGGTCGTCGGCAAGCGGGTGGCCGAAAAAGTCGCTGAAACACACGCTGTGCCGGTCGGGGACGAGGAATTCGCAGCGGCGGTTGAAGGCCTGCCGCAGCCACGGCCGGAACTGGAACCGCGCCAGCTTTTCCGGTTGCAGACGGCGATGCAGGAAGGTGCTGGTGTAACGCGCAATGAGCAGAGTTTGCGGCAGGCTTTGGCGGTTATCGATCGGCTCCCGCAATCGGTTCAGGTCGTAGCCGCAAGGAAAGTTGTCGAAGCGGCATTGGCACGACCATATACTTTGGGGTGCCACACTTGGTTTGAAAAGGACAGGGATTAGCTAGCCATGACTCTTGAGAAGGACACTCTGCGCGGGGTGCTGAACGAAAACATCACCCGCGGACTCATTCGGACGGCACTGCAGGAAGATATGAGCTTCGGGCCGGATGTGACCTCGCTGTCGACAGTCTCGGCAGCTGCGCAGGCACGCGCCCGGCTGGTGGCCCGGCAAGAGGGCGTTATCGCGGCTATCGATGCGGTGGAGTGGACGCTGCAGGAGGTCATCTCGGGTGAGTTCACCGTCGAAAAGCACGTTGAAGATGGCACCCTGGTGCGTCCTGGCACAGTGCTGGCAACGATTTCTGCGCCGACTCGGGGGTTGCTGACTGCTGAGCGGACAATGCTGAATATCCTCACGCACGCCAGTGGTGTAGCTACTGCGACGCGCCAGTGGGCTGACGCAATCGTTGGCACCGGTGCGCGGGTGCGCGATTCCCGAAAGACACTGCCGGGTCTGCGCAACCTGGAAAAGTATGCGGTGACCTGCGGTGGTGGAATTAACCACCGCTATGCATTGGGCGATGAGGCACTGATTAAGGACAACCACGTGGTGGCCGTCGGTTCCGTGTCCGGTGCGTTGAAGAGGGTGCGGGCTCAGTATCCGGAGCTGCCGTGCGAGGTGGAAGTCGATACCCTCGCACAGCTCGATGAAATCCTGCCGATGAAGCCGGACATCGTCATGCTGGACAACTTCGAGGTCTGGGAGACCCAGATCGCGGTGCAGCGCCGCTCGCAGATTTCTCCGGCCACCCAGCTGGAGTCCTCTGGTGGACTGACCATCGATGTGGCTCGTGAGTACGCGTCCTGTGGTGTCGATTACCTGGCTGTGGGCGCGCTGACCCACTCGGCCAAGGTGTTCGATGTCGGACTCGACTTCGACGAGCAGTAGCTGAATCAGCCCCGGTTTCGCCTCGTAGCTTCGCCTACAGGCGACGGGCGATCTCTGCCCCAATCTCGCTTAGTGCCGACCCCCAGCGCTCCCGTGATTGCTCATCACAGGTTTCCTGTGCGCGGTAAAGCGCCTTCTCTGCAGCACCGACATCGCCCAAATGCAGGTGGCACTGTGCAATTTGTGCAAGCAGAGGCACGGCCTGGATATTGAGCTTGTCGGACTGGAAAAGTCCCGCCGCTAACTCCAGGTGATCAATGGCGCGCCCCTGATGTCCTCGACGAATCTCTGCCTGGCCGTTCAAGGTGTGCCACATCGCCCAGCGCAAGTGGCGCGGTGGGGTGTCCGCGGTCGGCTCGAAGCCGTCTTTTTCCAGGTTATCCAGCAGATCCAACCAATCCGCGGCCTTGTCCATCAGCTTTGGTGCAGAGCCACGGATGGGGCGCCCCAGACTGTCGGTCTGCGGGGCATCAGCCTTGTCGCCGAGTTCCTCGAACCCCTGCATCAGAGTTAGGGCTGCTTCCCAGAGGTTGTTTTCCTCAGCCAATGCCGTGGCGGCGTCGAAAAGCTGCTGCGGGCTAGAAGTCGCGGAATCACCAGAAGTAGTCATGACCTAACACTCTACTTTGTGTCACCGCCAGTACCGAAGTGGGCGGGGCGCTAGTATTCGTCGTCAAGCGACTGAATGATGATGACGTCAAGGGCATCGAGAACAGGATGGCCTTCCCACACGTCGCGGGGCAGAAGCTCTTCGACGCGCCGAGCATAGGCGGCGGCTCCGTCGGAATCACCCGCGTCGAGACGGTAGCGAACCCCCGCCAGCAGCGCGCGGGCGGCTTCCTCGCCATCGCCGGACTGCAGGTAGCCCTTCGCGGCGGCTTCCACATGGTTGATAGCCAACGTGTCGCGGCCAGCGGAGTAGAAGACGTAGGCGGCATCGTCGTGCCAGTCGGCGAGTGACCAGTCGTCGGAGATGAGCTTCTGAGAACGCAGCAGAAGGTCCTCAGCCTCGTTGAGCGTGTGGTCAATGGCGGCGGAAGCGTCCTCAGAGACAATCTCGCCGGTGAATTCGGAGCCCTCTTCGGAAATGACCAGGTCAATGACATGAATGATGGAACGCGCAGCCTGACGGTAGGCCTTGGCAGCGCCCTTGGTATCGCCGTTGCGTTCAAGGTGCTCGCCGTGTTCGATGAGCAGCTTTGCCGCCTGGCGGGGATTATTGCCGAGCCCCGCGGCTGTGGAGGCAATAGAAAACGCCGCGTCGGTGCGTTCTTCATCGGCAGTAAATGCTGACCAGTGCGCAACTGGTTCGGCAAAGCGCAGTGCCTCGTCAACCTCGTCGGCATCGAGGAGACTGCGGGCCAAAACGAGCTGGATATCCATGGTGATGGGGTTGACTGGCATGCCCTCGGCGCTGGCGAGCGCGCGGCGGGCAAATTCGGCGGATTCCGCGAAATCGCCGTGGGCGTTGAGAAGCGCACAGAGCAGACGCACGCTGCGAAGCACCGCGACCGTGAGTCCTGCATCGAGACCAGCCTGCACGATTGGGCGTAGCTGGCGGATTGCCTCCGCTTCCTCACCAGCTTCCAGAGAGAGAAAAGCCAGAAATTGGCGCGCTTCAATCGTCGTGGTGACGGGTTCCGACTGAGGAGCCGCTGCGACGCTGGCAGCGATGCGGGCGGCCCTGCGCAGCTCACCACGGCTGTGCGCGAGCTGCGCCTCCAACAGCTTCCGGTCGTCGAAACTGCTTCGCTTTGGTGCCCAGCGTGCGGACCATTCAGAGAGCTGACCGGCGATTTCCGCCCGGCGCGCCAGCGATGCTGCGGCGCCGGCAACAGCCGCGCTGACCAGGTAGTAATAGGCCTCGCCGGGCTGTGGAGTGGTGGCGACGATGTCCTTAGCAAGGCTGATCAGCTCAGGGATTTCGGAGTCCTCGGGGCGCCGGCCGGTGATGGCATCACCTGGGTTGGCGTCGATGAAGGCCTCAGCCTCGGCGAATGCTCCGTAGGAGCGTGCGTGCAAGATCGCGGGGCGGATGTTGGCCTCAGTTGCCCAGCGCAGCCACTCGGCGCGTGCAGCAGCGGCTTCTTCTACCAATTCCAGTTGGTCGGCAACTGCATGCCTAAGTGCGTGGAATTCGCCAATGACATCGGGGGAGTTGGTAGGCGCGTCGGCCAACCAGTGCGTGTGGGCGAACTTGGTGACAGCGCGCCAACTGGTGACGTGGTCGAGCGTGGCACCGGCCTTGCGGGAAATAACCAGCAGCTCCGGGAGGGAGTCCGGCAATGCCTTTAGCGGATTGGGCAGGGGAGGAAAGTCCAAGGGATCGGACGAGTTCTCCGTTGCTGATGCGTTTTCCGAATTCACTGACACGTGGTCGGCAGCGATGCCGGCATCCCAATCGCCAACTTGAATTTCAGACTCAGAGTTTTCTTCTTCCCACCAGACCATTGGACTATCTTCGCCCGTGGCATCGGGAAGATGCAAAACTGCTTTGCTTTTCAGACCTGTACAGCCGGATGCGCTGTTAATCCGGGTTTGAAAAGCTACGCATTAGTTCACGAACTTCATCGCGCACCGGGTGATCCGGGCCGACTAGGTCGCCGATGCGAATCGCGAACCGGCGGGCGCGTTCCTCATTGTTATCACTAGCAGCAGCACGCACCGCGATAGTCAGTGTGCGGGCCGCGTCGGCAGGGGCGTGGGCTTCTAAGAAAAGCTCGGCAGCTTCGTCGGAGTACTTGTACACGCCGTCGTTGTCCCACACAGACCAGCACAGCAGCGCCTGCGCTTCGTGCCACTTGGCCGATTCCCAGGACCCAACCACGTAGCCACGTGAGCGTTCCATCAGGTGGTCGGTCAACTCACTTGTGGCGCCCACGTTACTGAGTGATAGTGCGGCATTCATCAGAGTTTCCGCAGGTGAAATCGGTGACGAGTATCCGGCACGAATATCGGCCAGCGCGTCGAAGAGCACTGCCGCATGTTCAGTATTTCCCTCTTGGACTGCCGATTCCGCCGCAATAGCACAGGAAAAATCAGTACGCGCGGAATCCTGGGTAGGCTCAGACCACTTTGCAACCGACTCCGCTTCCTGGCCGGCGTGGCGGAAATCTCCGAGCTCGTACAGTGCCGTTGCCTTCAGCAGCGCGATTTCCATGGTGACTTCACAGTCGGGGTAGTCTTCTGACACGTCCTGGGCGCGCTGAGTCAGCTTCAGCATCTCCTCGGCATCGGGTTTGTTGTGTGCGACCTCGAAGTTGATGTCTGCCATCTCGCGAACCGCGAGAATATAGTCAGTGTCCAGTCTGTGCTGGTCCGCGACTGCCACGTTGTTCGACAGCATTCGGAACGCGGTATCGCTATTACCGGTCTCTATCGAGTACCGTGCCAAATTCTGCCTCAGCTCAAGGCCCGCGATTACGGAGCGGTTACCGATTGCATTGAGCTGTGAGGCGCAAAGTCGCGCTGCGTCGACGACCTTCCCGGCTCGGTGCAGCAGTGATGCCTCCGTCAGAGTCTTCGCCAGCGCGATCGACTCAAACTTATCCTCATTCGGCAGTGCCCGAATCATCTCGTGCAGCTCCCGTGCTAAGTCCTCACGGTTGACCTTTCGCAAGGCGCTCGCAATCCGAATCAGCGCGTCAGTCAGTGCCGCCCGCTTCTTCCACTGGCGGGGGCTAAACGGTTCATCCGCTTCTTCGCTTGCCGACGATTCCTGCGGCCGCAGCCCATCCGCATCCGTGGTCACCGCGCTGTGACTGCTGGTTGGGGCATCCAGATCGTCGGCAAGCACGAGTGCCCGGTACGAGGTGATCTCCCTGCTCATGCGTGCGATGAGTGGGATTTCGGTCTCTGCGGCAGCAGAGGTGGGGCCATCGGCGATAAAGGTGGTGTAGCGGCGGGCTTCATCCGCCGCTAGCCGTGCCCGGGCGCGCCAGTACTCCGGGACGTTGTCGTTATCGGATGCCCATACCATCCAGTTCAGGGCGGCATCGTGCGCAGCCGTCATCATGCCGAGCGATTCGGTGACCTCGCGGACTATGCGGTAAAACGCGCCGACGTGTTCGGTAACGCCGTGGGCTTCCGGGTCAGAAAAGAGCTGTGGGTTGTAGAAATGATGCGCGAAAACTGATTCCAGTTGGCGCGTGGCCAGGGAATTGTCGGCTGCGGTCGCGTCTGCATAGGCTGCGACGAGCTCCGGCAAATCCGGGCTGTTTCCTTCCTGGTTCAACAGCTGACCTTTCTACGACTGGTTACTACTTTCCTTAACACTGTAATGGGTCACTGTGGCGGAGCTAACTTGCGCCACAGTATGAGGGGTTAAATGGGGCAATCGGTATGAACCTAACGTGAGAAAGATATGCTTAGTTCATACTCAAGGGTGCCTTTAAGGGCGAATAGTAGCGAAAACCGTGGATAAAGTCTTTGGCTTTGACCCAGATTTTCAATACTTTGTTGTCATTTCTTTGTCACTCTGAAGTGCTCACGTATGAATCCATCGTGCGAATAGGCGGTTACTAATTAATTATGTTGTCCACTATTGATCTTCGCGGTCAGACTCCCACCACCGCCACTCTGCGTCGAGTGTTGCCGCGTGGTGCGGCAGACGTTGATTCGATGATTCCCACGGTCAAGCCCGTTGTCGATGACGTGGCAGTCCGTGGTGTGGAAGCGGCGATGGAGTACTCCGAGAAGTTTGACCGTATTCGTCCGGCATCCATGCGCGTTCCAGCGGAGGTTATCGATGCCGCGGAAGCTGCGCTGGAAGACGATGTCCGCTCTTCTCTGCAGGAGTCCATCGGGCGCGTGCGCGCGTTCCACGCTGCTCAGAAGCCGAATGATAAGACTGTTGAAATTCTGCCCGGCGGCATTGTCCGCGAGAAGTGGATTCCGGTTTCGCGCGTCGGTCTTTACGTCCCCGGGGGCAACGCCGTCTACCCGTCGTCCGTATTGATGAACGTCATCCCAGCTCAGGAAGCTGGTGTGGAGTCCCTCGTCGTCGCCTCTCCGCCGCAGGCCGACAACGACGGCTGGCCGCACCCGACCATCCTGGCTGCCTGCAAGCTGCTTGGCGTGACCGAGGTGTGGGCCGTCGGTGGTGCACAGGCCGTCGCACTGCTCGCATACGGCGATGAAAACGAGAGCCTCGAGCCGGTCGACATGGTCACCGGTCCGGGCAACATCTTCGTTACCGCCGCCAAACGCCTGTGCCGCTCGGTCGTCGGTATCGACGCCGAAGCTGGCCCGACCGAAATTGCCATTCTCGCAGATAACACCGCTGATCCTGTCTCCGTCGCCTACGACCTGATTTCCCAGGCTGAGCACGACGTCATGGCCGCCAGCGTGCTTATCACCGACGACGCCGATTTCGCCGCCACCGTCGACCGCGAGGTCGAAAACCGCTACGAGGTCACCATGAACGCCGACCGCGTTCGCGAGGCGCTCACCGGCGATCAGTCTGGCATCGTGCTTGTCGACGACATGAATATCGGCATCCAGGTTGCAGATGCCTACGCCGCTGAGCACCTGGAGATCCACACCGAAAACGCGCAGGCCGATGCCGAACGCATTACCAATGCCGGCGCAATCTTCATCGGTCGCTTCTCGCCGGTGCCACTGGGCGATTACTCGGCCGGCTCTAACCACGTGTTGCCGACCTCCGGCACCGCCCGCCACGCCTCGGGCCTGTCAACGCACACCTTCCTCAAGTCGGTCCACATGATTGACTACAACGAGGCCGCGTTGAAGGAAGTTGCCGACAGCGTAGTAGTCCTGGCCAACGAAGAACGACTGCCAGCGCACGGCGAGGCCATCCGTGCCCGCTTTGAGACGCTTCTCGGCTCTGAGGACAATGGCGCAGAAAAGGGGAACAACTAATGAGCAACCAGCCTGAGAATCAGCCACAGCCGTCGGTAGCCAAGTTGGCGCTGGCAGATTTGCCACTGCGCGACGAACTGCGCGGCGAGGAAGCCTACGGTGCCCCGCAGCTCGACGTCGATGTTCGCCTGAACACCAACGAAAACCCGTACCCGCCATCCGATGACCTCATCGCCGACCTGGTGGCGCAAGTGGAGAAGGTCGCCTCTGACCTCAACCGCTACCCGGACCGTGACGCAGTAGCACTGCGCAGCGCACTCGCCGATTATGTCACCCGCCAGACCGGCGTGGACATCACCGTCGACCAGGTATGGGCCGCCAACGGCTCCAATGAGATTCTCCAGCAGCTGCTGCAGGCATTTGGCGGGCCGGGGCGCAGCGCAATGGGCTTTGTGCCCAGCTACTCGATGCACCCGATCCTCTCGTCCGGCACGCAGACGGAGTTCATCGGCATCGCCCGCGACCCGGAGACCTTCGACATCGACATGGATAGTGCGCTCGCGGCCATTGCCGAGCACCGTCCTGACGTCATCTTCATCACGACTCCGAACAACCCGACTGGCAACCTGACCGCGCTCGCTGACCTGCGCCGCATTATTGAAGCCGCGCCGGGCATCGTCATTGTCGATGAGGCCTACGCCGAGTTCACTGAGGAGCCGTCGGCGACAACGCTGCTGGCTGAGTTCCCGTCGAAGCTGGTTGTCTCCCGCACGATGAGCAAGGCTTTCGACTTCGCCGGAGGCCGCCTCGGCTACTTCGTTGCTAACCCAGCATTTATTGATGCTGTGATGCTCGTGCGTCTGCCATACCACCTGTCGACGTTGACGCAGGCCGCAGCCACGGTTGCACTCCGCCACTCGGATGCGACGCTGTCGACCGTCGCAAAGCTTGCCGACGAGCGTGACCGCGTCGTAGCCGCCCTGAACAGCTATGGCTACGACGTGATTGACTCGTACTCCAACTTCGTATTCTTCGGTCGTTTCGCCGATGCCGCGACGGCATGGCAGAGCTTCTTGGATGAGGGAGTACTCATCCGCGATGTTGGCGTGCCCGGTCGTCTCCGTGCCACTATTGGTCTGCCCAGCGAAAATGATGCGCTGCTGGCGGCGGCCAAGAAATTGGCAGCGACCGCGCTGGCTTAAGCGAAATGCTGCCGGTACATCCCACTACAAGGAGAGATCTGACTTATGCACTTCAGTGATAAGGACCATCTGGAGGCAGAGCGCACTGAGCGCGTTGGCCGTGTCGAGCGCGCCACCCGCGAATCGAGCATCGTCTGCTCGGTGAATCTCGATGGCACCGGCAAGACCGATATTTCGACCGGTCTGCCGTTCTTCGACCACATGTTGACCGCTTTCGGCTCCCACGGCAGCTTCGACCTGACTGTGCACGCCAACGGCGACACCGAGGTCGATGCGCACCACACGGTGGAGGATACCGGCATTGTGATGGGGCAGGCCTTCGCCCAGGCGTTGGGGGACAAGTCTGGTATTCGTCGCTTTGGTGACTGCTATATCCCGATGGATGAAACGCTGGCACACGCAGTGGTTGATGTGTCTGGTCGCCCGTACTTCGTTGGCACTGGCGAACCAGAGCAGATGTTGACTGCCGTCATTGGTGGTCACTACGCAACGGTTATCAACGAGCATTTCTTTGAGTCCTTCGCCCTAAATGCCCGTATTGCGCTGCATGTTCGCTGTCTCTACGGGCGCGATCCGCACCACATCACCGAGGCTGAGTACAAGGCTGTGGCCCGTGCCCTGCGTGCTGCCGTCGAGGACGACCCGCGCGTCCACGGTGTGCCGTCGACCAAGGGCACTCTGTAGGTCGCAGCTGAAGTAGACGGCCGCTGTAGGAAACCGGAAAATCCGCCTTAGCTGGCATTTTAGGGGAATCGATGGTAACAACGTCTGTAGACGTGCTTTTAGCGCAGGTGTCTACCGCATCGACGCTGAGCACTTATTTTTTGTTCATTGTCGCTGGTCTGCTGGTGGGCGGAACATGGTCACTCTATAAATCCGGATCGAGGGTCGGAACAATTGTCCTTGGTCTCTTATCTGTGATCGCGCTCGCCGGCGCAATTTTGTGGTTGATAGGAGTGATGGAGTAAATGGCGTCCCGGGTGATGGACCGCAGGCAGTTGGACGAACTGGACAGCATGTGGAAAGCGCCCGGACTAGTACCTACGCTAGTCGCCGTGATGGCCGCCTTCGGTGGCTGGTCACTCCTCATGCCTGTCATTCCGCAGGCAATTCTTGACGATGGCGGTGGAACCTCGCTCGCCGGTGCCTACACCGGTGTTTTTATGGCCGCTACCGTTCTCACACAGACGCAGACTCCACGTATGTGTCGCCGTCTTGGCTACGGCATGACCATGCTGATTTCAGGTCTGTTTCTGGGCTTGCCGACGATTCTGCACATCTTTGGCACCGATGTTGCTTTGGTGCTCATCATTGCGGTTCTCCGCGGTATGGGCTTCGGTGCGTTGACTGTCGCCGAGTCCGCATTGATTGCCGAGCTAGTGCCAATGAAATTTCTGGGTAAGGCCTCTGGCGTTCTCGGTGTGGCAGTTGGTTTATCTGAGCTCATTTTCTTGCCACTAGGACTAATCATTGCGGACAAGACGGGTTCTTACACCCCTGTTTATGTCCTGGGCGCCGTCATCTCGCTTGTCGGTTCGTTGATGGCACTCTTTATCCCGAAGATTAAGCCAGCGCCGAAGGAGGGCAAGGGCGGCAAGGAAGACGTCGGCGATCCTGTGCCCGGATCTGCAGCAACTCAGCCGAGCCCCGTTGAGCACGTTGCCACATGGAAGCTGGTGGCCATTCCCGCGCTCGCAATTTGCACGATTGCGATGGGCTTTGGTGGTATTTCCGCATTCCTTGCCCCGGCAGCTCGCGAAATTGATCTGGTCTCCGGTGCGGTTGTGGCTGGCCTGTCGCTGTCTGTTCTCGGTGGCGCGCAGATGGTGTTCCGTTACTTCGCAGGAATCTACGCCGACCGGAAGTCGGAGGCTGGAATTCTGCTGATTCCGGCATTGATCAGTGGTTTTATTGGCCTGCTGATGATGTCCGGCGTGGTTCTCTTTGATCTGTCGGCCTGGCTGCTGCTGGTTGCGGCCATTTTCTACGGCGCGGGCTTCGGCATAGTGCAAAATGAGGCTCTGCTGCTGATGTTTGCCCGCCTGCCGCGTGACCGTACTGCTGAGGCCAGTGCCTTCTGGAACATGTCCTTTGACTCGGGCACTGGTATCGGCTCGTTCGTTCTGGGAGCCGTAGCCGCGGCTGCACTCCGTCCGTACCCGGCTGTCTTTGCCTTTGCGGCAGCTCTGCTGGCAGTTGGCCTCATTGGTGCGGTGCTCGACCGAATCATCGGAAAGCACCGCGTGGCGGAATACCAGAACACCCGCGCTACGCTGCGTCGTCTGGGGGATGTCGTCAAGCGTCGTACGCCGGAGGCCGCTGTGCGCGTTGCCCGCCCGGCAAAGAATGCAGTGACGCGTTTGACGGTTCGGGACCGCAAGAAGAAGTAACTACATACAAAGAGACGTTTGAAAAAGACTGGCTGCGCAAGTTCTTGCGCAGCCAGTCTTTTTGGTTAATAAATGCACCCCCGGTGTGGGGTCAGCCGTGCCTGTTTACGCGACGGCGACGTCCATCTCGGTGAAGAGAGCCCGCAGGCGGGTTTCGATATCGTCGATAAGCGACTGCAGCTCATCGTCTGTGAGACTGTCCGGATCTGCGACATCCCATTCCACGTAGCGGTCGCCGGGGACTGCTGGTGTCTCGTCGATGCCCATGAGCACGACAACATCGGCGCGGTGGGAAACGCGGGGAGTAATCGCCTTTTGGGTGAGGCGTGAGGTGTCCACGCCACGGTCGTGAAGAGCCGCGACGACGCGAGGGTTCAGGCCATCCTCTGGATTGAGGCCGATAGTGCGGATAAAGACTTCGTCACCAACCAGGTGGTAGGCCAGGGCAGTGGCAATCTGGCTACGGCCGGAACCGCGACTATCGGCAAAGAGAATCTCTTGGCGCGGGGCGAAGTCCTTGCATCCGCTCGCGGCCTTGATGCGTTCGGTGGCCTCGCGTTCGGCGAGGACGGGGAGGAAGTTAGTCACCTTCGCAGAGTTGGACAGCTCTGCAATGACATCGTCGAGGATGGAATCGATGGTCGCAGCATCGCAGGCTGCACCGTAGAGCCGGTGAAGGTCCTCGCGGACAATGGCAAATGATTTACTAAGAACGGATGCGGTAGTCATGGCGTCGGAGCCTCTCTGTGAAAAAGTAATCAGGGGTATTAGGGATAAATCAATAACTTAGTTAACCTGTTGTTAACCTTGAGTTTACCAAAGTATTCGGTAGTTGTATACCAGTGCTTCTGCCTATCCAGGCAGTTTTCTTGGGGTAAGTGGCAAACATCGATTCCCAGCGCCTTAAAATGTCCAACTATGGAACAAGTCTCACCTTCGACGAAGACCCCGACCGTTGCCATCCTTGATTACGGCTCCGGTAATTTGCGTTCAGCTGAGCGCGCTGTGGCCACCACGGGTGCCGAGGTTATTGTGACCGCCGATCCGAAGACCGTGATGGAGGCCGATGGTCTGCTCGTTCCCGGCGTCGGCGCCTATGCCGCATGCATGGAGGGTTTGCATCGAGTACAAGGGCCGCGCCTGATCGGCTCTCGACTCGCAGGTGGTCGACCAGTGATGGGAATCTGCGTCGGTATGCAGGTGCTCTTTGACCGCGGCGTCGAGTACGCCGACGGCATCCACGCAGCGGAGACCGACGCATCCGCAGCTGTCACCGGCACCCCGGGTTGTGGTGAATGGCCCGGTACTGTCGAGCGTCTCGAGGCGTCGATTCTGCCGCACATGGGCTGGAACACGGTTGAAGTACCGGAAGGCTCAAAGATGTTTAAGGGACTGGAAGATCAGCGTTTTTACTTCGTCCACTCCTACGGTGTGCGCAAGTGGGACCTTAATACGGATTCTCGCATCGCTCCGCCGCTGGTGACGTGGTCTGCCCACGAATCCGATCGGTTTATCGCAGCCGTGGAAAACGGTCCGCTGTGGGCCACGCAGTTCCACCCTGAGAAGTCTGGTGAAGCAGGGTTGAAGCTGCTGCAGAACTGGGTGGACACGCTGTAGTTGCCCAATCGGTAGTATCTGCCCTAACCGCACTACCTGGTAGGTGGCGGAATTTCGCCACCTAGACCACCTATACTGAGATAACTAGCAACAAGCGTCGTGGTGACTATGGCCACAACGCCCAAAGTCGAAGAGAGTAGAGCCCCCATGAGTTTGACCCTGCTGCCCGCTGTAGACGTAGCCGATGGCCAGGCTGTGCGCCTTGTTCAGGGTGCTGCTGGAACCGAGACTTCCTACGGTGCACCGCTGGAAGCTGCCATGAATTGGCAGAACGCAGGCGCTGAGTGGATCCACCTGGTCGACCTCGACGCCGCGTTTGGTCGCGGTTCGAACTACGACCTGCTTGCCGACGTTGTGGGCAAGCTCGACGTGAAGGTAGAGCTCTCCGGCGGTATCCGTGACAACGCTTCGCTCGAAGCTGCGCTGGCCACCGGCTGCGCCCGTGTCAATATTGGCACCGCCGCACTGGAGAATCCGGAGTGGTGCCGCGAGGTTATCGCCAACTACGGCGACCGTGTAGCCATTGGTCTGGATGTTCTTAACGAAGAGGGGCAGTGGCGCTTGCGCGGCCGCGGCTGGGTCTCCGACGGCGGTGACCTCTGGGAGGTGCTGGAGCGCCTGGATGCTCAGGGTGCATCCCGTTTCGTGGTGACTGACGTCTCCAAGGACGGCACCCTGCAGGGGCCGAATGTGGAACTGCTGCGCGAGGTCGCTGCTGCTACCGATGCTCCAATCGTCGCTTCCGGCGGTGTCAGCAGCCTGGACGACATTGCAGCTATTGCCACACTGGTCGATGAGGGCGTTGACTCCGCAATTGTGGGTAAGGCGCTCTACGCAGGGCGTTTCACCCTGGAAGAGGCCCTGGCAGTAGCTCGCGGCTAAAAAGAACACTTTCGTGGCCGGACCGGGGAGACGTCGTCAAGCGAAAGCGTTAACGAGCAAACGGCACCCCGGCTGAGACGGCGGATGAAGGACTTAGAAAAGTATGGATGCCCTGGAACCGCGGGCGATGCTCGCTATTGCTGAAGCGGCGCTCGATGAGGTTGAAGGCCTGTTCACGCAGCAGGTGGGCGCGGACCCGGTTGTCATGAAGCCGCGCGGAGATTTCGCGACGGAGACTGACCTGGAAATTGAGCGTCGTCTGCGCAAGCTCCTCACGCAGTATTCTGGGCTGCCCGTCTACGGCGAGGAATTCGGTGGCAAAGTCCCCGAGGAACATACCGCCTGGGTCATCGATCCGATTGACGGCACCACGAACTATTCCAACGGTTTTCCGCTGTGTGCCATGCTGCTCACACTCATGCATGAGGGGGAGCCGGTGGTTGGTATTACCTCCATGCCTCTGCTACGCCGGCGTATTACCGCAGCTAAAGGTAGCGGCACGTTCGTCAACGGCCGTCGCGTCAACATCGACGCCGAGGCCGGCCGCCCGGTTTCGATTGCCTTCGGGTCCGTCATCGCGAGTACCGACGGCACACTCCCGCGCAAGTGGCGTCAACTGCTGCTGTCAAAGGTGGGCGAACGCTATCCGACGATCCGAATTACTGGCTCTGTCGGAGTGGACTTGGGTTCCACCGCGATGGGGGCATTCGGCGGCACCGTGACTTTCTCACCGCATGTGTGGGATAACGCAGCTGGTGTACTTCAGATTTCCGAAGCCGGTGGCGTGGTCACAGACTTGGCGGGCAATCCTTGGCGGCATGATTCCGTAGGCGTGCTGGCGGGAACTCGCGATGTTCATGCCACGCTGCGGTCGATTATTGACCAACTGGGTCGTCCGGAGACTTTCCGGAGCTAAACCGTGGGCGACGTCCCGAGCTGGGTGGTTGCGCAAACCGTCGATCCACAACTTTGAGCTAACACGAGGAGAACTTAAAAACTATGTCTCTGGCAGTACGCGTGATTCCTTGCCTGGATGTCAACAATGGGCGGGTCGTCAAGGGGGTTAACTTTGAGAATCTCCGTGATGCCGGCGATCCGGTGGAGCTGGCTCGCCGCTATGGCGAGGAGGGCGCTGATGAGCTGACCTTCCTGGATGTCACGGCTTCCAAGGATGGCCGTGGCACCATGCTCGACGTGGTGCGTCGCACCGCAAGTGAGGTCTTCATTCCGCTGACGGTCGGCGGTGGCGTGCGCAGCGTCGAGGATGTCGATCAGCTGCTCCGCGCCGGAGCTGACAAGGTCAGTGTCAATACCGCTGCGATCGCACGTCCAGAACTGCTCAGCGAGCTGTCGCGCCGCTTCGGTGCGCAGTGTGTCGTCCTGTCGGTGGATGCCCGCCGCGTTCCCGAGGGAGGCACGCCGCAGCCGTCGGGCTTCGAGGTGACGACGCACGGTGGTTCACGCTCGGCGGGGATCGACGCCGTCGAGTGGGCACGCCGCGGCGAGGAGCTCGGGGTCGGCGAGATTCTGCTGAACTCCATGGACGGCGACGGCACCAAGGACGGTTTCGACCTGGAGCTTCTGGAGAAAGTCCGCGCTGCCGTCGACGTCCCGGTGATTGCCTCTGGCGGTGCGGGCAAGGCAGAGCACTTCCCGCCAGCAGTGCGCGCCGGCGCCAACGCGGTGTTGGCCGCATCCATTTTCCACTTCGGCGAGGTCAGCATTGCTGAGGTTAAGGAAGAGATGGCCCGCGAGGGAATCGAGGTGCGCCAGTGACTGGTCTAGCCCCGGGCGCTGCAGCTCACGGCGCCGGCGACGATCCGCGTGAGTACACGCTCCCAGCAGATATCGCGAACATCGCCAAGTTCAACGCTGACGGCTTGATTCCCGCTATTGTGCAGGAGGAATCCACTGGCCGCGTGCTCATGATGGCGTGGATGGATTCCCACGCACTGGCATATACCATCGCTACCAAGCGCGGCACCTACTGGTCGCGCTCCCGGTCCGAGTACTGGATTAAGGGGCTTACTAGTGGCCATTTCCAGACCGTGACATCGCTGGCGTTGGACTGTGATGGCGATACCGTGCTGATGCAGGTAGTGCAGGACGGCGCGGCATGCCACACTGGCTCGCATAGCTGCTTTGACGTGCATCCCGTGTTCGAGGACTAGGCAGTCAACCCCGGCTGCCGAGGTGGGGATTTCGTCGTCAATCGCGCCCACCTCCGGTGAAGTCCGGGGTTAAGTGATGTGCAATCCGGGTGCGTGGCACAATAGCGGCTATGACTCGTATCACCATGACCACGCGTGAGCGCTTTCGTGAACTGGCTGCACACCATCGGGTCGTGCCCGTGGTTCGCAAGGTTTTGGCGGACGGCGAAACGGCGCTGTCGGCCTACCGCAAGCTCGCGGCCGATCGTCCCGGCACTTTCTTGCTGGAGTCCTCCGATGTGGGGCAGTCGTGGTCGCGCTGGTCATTTATCGGTTGCGGCAGTCGTGCTGCGCTGACGGTGGATGATGCGGGGGAGGCAACCTGGATTGGCAATGCGCCGTCGGGTGCGCCAGAGGGCGGAAATCCGTTGGATGCTCTGCGTCGCACGCTGGAGCTGCTGCACACGGAGCTTCCGCTTGCCGACGATGCCTCGGTACCCAAGCTCACCTCTGGTCTCGTTGGCTACTTCGGGCATGACATTGTCCGCTACATCGAGCCACAGCTGCCGGATACCACTGACAATGATTTGCAGATTCCTGAGCTCATGCAGTTGCTGGTGGAGGACCTGGCTGCTTTTGACCACCACGAGGGCGTGCTGTGGCTGATTTCTAATGCAGTGAACTGGGACGGCTCGGATGAGCGGATTGACCAGGCGTATGACACCGCCTGTGATCGGGTCAATGCGATGGTGGAGCGGCTGTCGGGGTCCTCTGATCTGCGTCCGGCGGAAATTAGCTTCCCAGAGCCGGTGATTCGTCGCCAGCGCGCCGCCGACGACCACATGGATCGTATTGAGCGTTGCAAGGACCACATCCGAGCTGGTGATGCGTTCCAGATTGTGCTCTCGCAGCGGTTCGAGATGGACACGCAGGCGTCAGCATTTGATATCTACCGCATCCTGCGGGTTTCCAATCCGTCGCCCTACATGTTCCTGGTCAACGTTCCAACCAAGGACTTCTCCGCTACCGCTTTTCAAATTGTCGGTTCCTCCCCGGAATCACTCGTGGCAGTTCAGGGCAGTGAGGTCATCACCAATCCCATCGCGGGCACACGTCCGCGCGGTGCCACGGTGGAGCAGGACAATGCGCTGGAAGCTGATTTGCTGGCAGACGAGAAGGAAAATAGTGAGCATCTGATGCTCGTTGATCTTGGCCGCAATGACCTCGGACGTGTCTGCCGCCCAGGCAGTGTTGTTGTGCACGACTTCCGTCATATTGAGCGCTACAGTCACGTTATGCATCTGGTCTCTACGGTCACCGGCGAGCTTTCCAGCGACGCCACTGCCGTCGACGCGTTCGCGGCCACCTTCCCAGCGGGAACGCTGTCGGGTGCGCCGAAGCCTTCCGCGCTGAGCATTATCGACAAGTTCGAAGACACGCGTCGGGGTGTTTACGGCGGCACTGTTGGATACTTTGACTTCCGGGGCAATACCGATCAGGCAATTGCCATCCGCACAGGTGTGAAGAAGGGCGATACGGTCTATGTTCAGGCTGGCGGCGGAATTGTCAGTGACTCTGACCCGGTGGCAGAGGATGAGGAGACCCGCAACAAGGCCGCGGCCGTGCTGCGAGCTGTCGCGGCAGCTGAGACACTAGTCCCAGCGGAAAGGAGCTAGGTTTTCGATGAAGTCGACAACGATGCTCTCCGGTGGCCTCATTGGTGTGGCCGCAGCGGGAATGTGGTTGTGCAGCCGTAGTGCGTGGCTGACGGTCGATACTGTTGATGACAAGTCCGGTCCAGCGACCACAGATTTGGTGGGCGCAGTCTGGGCTCCAGAGTTGACGTCGATTGCGCTGGCAATGGTGGCTGCACTGTTTGCCACCACCATTTTGGGCTCACTGGGGCGCCGTATTGTCGGTGGCCTCGCGGCGCTGCTCGCAGTTGCGGCGTCGTGGACTCCGATGACTCTGCTTGCCAGCGGAGAAGACGGGGTGGATTCCCAGCGGGCACTGGATTTGTTGACGTCGGGAAGCGCCTCACAGCGCGCCAGTGATGCGGTGACTGTGGCAGACTGGGCGCAGATCTCAGCGATTGAAGTGCATGCGATGGGGCCGGCTCTGGCCTTGCTGTGCTGCGCATTGGCGCTGGTCGGGGCGGTATTGTTGGTGCGTCGACCGGGTACTGTGAAGAAGCAGAAGTCCAGCGCGTATGAGACCCCGGAGGTACGCCGTCAGCGTATCGCTGAGGATCTGGAGGAAGACCCGCAGTCGGGTCGAGTTCTGTGGGATGCTTTGGATGCCGGTGTAGATCCTACGGATCTGGATAAGGAGTAAGGCTGTGGCTAACGTTCTGGACAAGATTATTGAGGGCGTGCGGGAAGATCTCGCTTCTCGGGAAGCCAAGATTTCCTACGGTGAAATCAAGGAGCTCTCGCTGAAGGCGCCGTCGCCAATTGATGCCGTGGCGGCACTGGCTAAGCCCGGGGTGCAGGTGATTGCAGAGGTCAAGCGTGCCTCTCCGTCGAAGGGAGAGCTGGCTGACATTCCTTCGCCGGAAGTTTTGGCGGCAGAGTACGAGCAGGGTGGCGCGGCTGTCATTTCCTGTCTGACTGAGGAGCGCCGCTTCCGCGGTTCACTCGCCGACCTCGATGCCGTGCGCCGCGCGGTCAACATTCCAGTGCTGCGCAAGGATTTCATCGTCACTCCGTACCAGGTCCATGAGGCCCGCGCACACGGTGCCGACCTGGTGCTGCTGATGTGCTCCGCTTTGGATCAGCCGACGCTGGAATCCCTGCTGGATCGCACCGAGTCGCTTGGCATGAACGCTCTGGTTGAGGCGCACACCGAAGAAGAGGTCGAGCGTGCCGAGGCCGCTGGTGCCAAGATCCTCGGCATCAACGCCCGCAATCTAAAGACCCTCGACGTGGATCTCTCCGTGTACGAACGCCTTGCGCCTATGTTGCCGGATCATGTTGTGAAGGTGGCAGAGTCCGGTGTCAAGGGGCCGGAGGAACTGCGCTACTACGCCTCCCACGGCGCCGACGCGGTACTGGTGGGCGAGGGCCTGGTTACCGCGGGCAAGCCGGGTGAGGCTTGCCGACGTCTCGTTGCCGCCGGTGTCCACCCGACACTCCGCAGCGAGTAGTGATAGACCGCAGTTGCGATAAGCAGCTGTACCGCGCTGCGAACTGCGCCTAGTTTGGTTGCGTGTCACACCTGTTGTGCTGGCACACCACAGTTTCTTAGGCCTTATGTCCCCGCAACCGGTGGGGATAGTCCACAATAGATAACTGTGAGTGACCAAGATTTCAAGAATCATGATGCCCGCGGTGACCGCCTGCCCACGATGGGTGAGGTTATCGCGGAGACAACGAACCACGAATCAGATGCCATTGGGCACTGGGGTAAGTGGGGCGGCCAGTTTGTGCCGGAGGCGCTGATGGCCGTTATCGGTGAGGTCACCGATGGCTACGCGAAGGCCCGCGTTGATCAGGATTTTCTCGATGAGCTCGACCGGCTGCAGCGTACTTATGTCGGACGTCCCTCGCCGCTGTACTACGCGGAGAAGTTCTCCGCTGATATCGGCGCTGATGTCTGGCTAAAGCGCGAGGATTTGAATCACACCGGTAGCCACAAAATTAATAACGTCTTGGGCCAGGTTCTGCTTGCCAAGCGCATGGGCAAGAAGAACATCATTGCCGAGACCGGTGCCGGCCAGCACGGTGTCGCAACCGCGACTGCCTGTGCGCTGCTCGGCCTTAACTGCCGTATCTACATGGGCAAGGTCGACGCAATCCGCCAGCGTCTCAATATCGCTCGCATGCGTTTGCTTGGTGCCGAGGTTATCGAGGTCGAGATTGGCTCGAAGACTCTCAAGGACGCAATCAATGAGGCCATGCGTTTTTGGGTTTCACACGCCGATGACACCTACTACTGCTTCGGCACTGCAGCCGGCCCGCACCCGTTCCCAACAATGGTGCGCGACTTCCAGCGCATCATCAGCGCCGAGGCACGCCAGCAGATCCTTGCGGAAACCGGCTCGCTTCCCGACGCTGTCGTGGCCTGTGTCGGCGGCGGTTCTAATGCGATCGGCGCGTTCCACCACTTCATCGATGATGAATCGGTTCGACTTATTGGCGCTGAAGCTGGCGGTGACGGTGTTGAGACCGGTCGCCATGCAGCACCGATTTCGGCCGCCGGTAATCCGGGTGTGTTCCAGGGCTCCTTCGCCGCCCTGATGCAGAACGAGGACGGCCAGATTACAGAGTCGCACTCGATTTCCGCGGGTCTGGATTACCCGGGCGTGGGCCCGGAGCACTCGTACCTGGCCGATATTGATCGCGCCTCCTACCTGCCGGTGACCGATACCCAGGCGATGCAGGCATTCCAGGATCTGACTCGGATGGAGGGCATCCTGCCCGCTATCGAGTCCGCACACGCGGTGGCTGCCGCCCGACTCATCAGCGGTGATCTGAATGAAGAGCTGGGCCGTAAGCCGCTGATTATCGTCAATGTTTCCGGTCGCGGTGACAAGGATGTCGACACCGCTGCTAAGTGGTTTGATCTGATGGAGGAGTCCTAAATGAGTCTGAGTGACGTCTTTGACAAGGTCCGTGAGGAAAACCGCGCAGCATTTATCGGCTACTACCCAGCGGGTTTCCCGACCACCGATAAGTCGATTGAGAACATCAAGGCGATTGTCGACGCTGGCGCCGACATCATCGAGGTTGGTCTGCCTTTCTCCGACCCGATGATGGATGGCCCAACCATTCAGGATGCCGCCAACGTGGCTTTGGATGCGGGTTTCCGCACCCGTGAGATTATGCGTGTGGTCCGCGAAGTCACCGAGCACGGCGGTACCTGTGTGGTCATGAGCTACTGGAATCCGATTCTCCAGTATGGTCCAGAGCGTTTCGCCGAGGACTTGGCCGCCGCTGGTGGTCGTGGCACCATTATCCCGGATCTTATCCCCGAGGAGGCCGGCCAATGGCAGCGTGCAGCTGAGGCCAATGGTCTGTCCAACATCATGTTGGTGGCCCCGTCATCGACCAACGAGCGTCTGCAGCTAACTGCCACCGCGTCGACCGGCTTCGTCTACGCCACCAGCCACATGGGTGTCACAGGTGCCCAGGCTAGCGTCGACTCGGCCGCCGGCAAGTTGGTTGCCCGCACGCGCGAGGTCACCGATACACCGGTGTGCGTCGGTTTGGGTGTCTCCAATGGGGCACAGGCCGCCGAGATTGCCGAGTTTGCAGATGGCGTGATCGTTGGCTCAGCACTGATCAAGGCCGCGATGAAGAGCACCGATGACCTGGTAACGCTCGCCCGCGAACTCGCCGCGGGCGTACGAGGAGAGAGCTAGCGCATTTATGAGTTCCACCCTTGTTCTCGCTGAAACTGCAACGACGTATCTGGCCAACATTCCCTCTCCGCCGCAGGGGGTGTGGCAGTTAGGGCCGCTACCACTGCGTGGTTACGCGATTTCCATCTTGATTGGCGTACTCGTCGGCATTTACTGGATGCAGCGCCGCTACGCGGCCAGGGGTGGAGACCCGGAGTTAGTCCTCGACATTGCCATTGCGGTTATTCCTGCGGGCATTATCGGCGGCCGTCTCTACCACGTCGCCACCGACTGGGAGAAGTACTTCGGCCCCGGCGCCAATCCCGCCGATGCACTGAAAATCACCAATGGTGGCCTCGGCATCTGGGGAGCGGTGGCGCTAGGAGTGCTGGCTGCGTGGGCGGTCGCTAAGTGGCGAAAGGTGCCGTTTGCGCCAGTTCTTGACGCGGCCGCACCCGCGATCATCCTTGGACAGGCCATTGGGCGTCTGGGCAATTGGTTCAACCAGGAACTCTACGGTGGCCCAACGTCACTTCCGTGGGGCCTGGAAATTTACCAACGAGTTGATGAGTTTGGCCGGGTCGCCCCTGTCACCGGAACGTCGACAGGCGAAGTGCTGGCCGTGGTGCATCCAACGTTTCTCTACGAGATGGTGTGGAACGTCCTCGCCTGTCTGGTCATTGTGTGGGCGGACCGAAAGTTCAAGATGGGCGGAGGACGCGTCTTTGCGCTCTATGTCGCGGCCTACACTTTGGGGCGTTTCTTCATTGAACTCATGCGCGTCGATGACGCAACGCTGATATTCGGTGTGCGTATTAATAACATCACGTCGCTCGTGGTCTTTTTCTGCGCTGTCATTGCTTTGTGGATTCTGCGGTCCAAGAGCCGCGAAACCGCAGCTGAAGTCAGGGGAGAGCGCGAGGCTGCTGAAGCTCACAGTGCTTCCAACTGACGCATAGCCCGTTAAGGGACTAGGCTGGAGGCCGTGCTTAGACGAACGAAGATTGTATGTACCCTCGGTCCAGCAGTTGCTTCGCTGGAGGGGATTACCGGGCTGGTCAACGCCGGCATGGATGTTGCCCGCCTGAATTTCTCTCACGGTGAGCATGAGGACCACGCTCAGAACTACCACTGGGTGCGTGAAGCATCCGACGCTACGGGACATGCCGTCGGTATTCTCGCCGACTTGCAGGGACCAAAGATTCGCCTCGGTCGTTTTAAGGAAGGCTCGACGTATTGGGCTGACGGCGAGATTGTCCGCATCACCGTCGACGATGTCGAAGGCACGCACGACCGCGTCTCCACCACGTACAAGAATCTCGCTGACGATGCCCGTCCGGGCGATCGCCTGCTTGTCGACGACGGCAAGGTGGGCCTGGAGTGCATCGAGGTAGATGGCAACGATGTGGTGTGCCGTGTCATCGAGGGCGGTCCGGTCTCGAACAACAAGGGTGTTTCCCTGCCGGGGATGAACATCTCGGTGCCGGCTCTGTCAGAGAAGGATATCGCCGACCTGCGCTTCGCTCTGAAGCTGGGAGTCGACTTCATCGCGCTGTCCTTCGTCCGTTCGCCTTCCGACGTCGAACTGGTCCATGCGGTCATGGATGAGGTTGGCCGTCGTGTCCCGATTATCGCCAAGCTGGAGAAGCCAGAGGCAGTCGAGTCTCTCGAGGCCATCATCCTGGCTTTCGATGCCGTGATGGTCGCCCGTGGTGACCTTGGTGTTGAGGTGCCGTTGGAAGATGTTCCGCTGGTTCAGAAGCGCGCTATTCAGATTGCCCGCGAGAACGCCAAGCCGGTCATCGTCGCCACCCAGATGCTCGACTCCATGATTTCGAACTCGCGCCCGACTCGTGCGGAGGCCTCCGACGTGGCCAACGCTGTGCTCGATGGCGCAGATGCCGTGATGCTCTCGGGTGAGACCTCGGTTGGTAAGTACCCGCAGTCCACGGTTAAGACCATGGCTCGCATCGTCACCGCCGCTGAGCGCGAGGGGGAAGTTCCTGCGCTGACCCACATGCCTCGCACGAAGCGTGGTGTGATTTCCTACGCAGCTCGCGATATCGGTGAGCGCTTGAATGCCCGCGCTATGGTTGCTTTCACCACCTCGGGTGATACCGCTCGCCGTGTGGCACGCTTGCACTCTCGCCTGCCGCTGCTGGTATTCACTCCGAATCAGCAGGTTCGTTCGCAGCTTGCGCTGACGTGGGGTGCGGAGACCTTCTTGGTGCGCGAGGTTAACAGCACGGATGAGATCATGCAGGTCATCGATGAGCAGCTCTTGACCATGGAAAACTACAACGCTGGCGACACGCTGGTCGTTGTTGCTGGTACCCCTCCAGGAAATGAGGGCAATACCAACATGATTCACGTCCACGTTATTGGCGAGGACGCTCGCTAGCTCTCTGGCGCGTTAGGAAAAGCCGGTAAGCCCTTTTGGGGCTTACCGGCTTTTTGCTTGGAGCCTTTCGACCTGGGCTGTCGGGCTGTTCGGAGGGATCATTGCGCTGTGCGCGGTGGCAAGCGGCCGGCACGCAGCCCTTACTGTGCCAAGTAGGACAGTACGGCGGCAGCGGCGGCAGAAGTCGCGGAGGTAGCCGTCGGCTCGAAGTCCGGCAGGAATGTCGGCATGTGATTCGACGGTACGTCTTCGACCACGCGGTCGGCAGCAACGGCGGCTTCCCACGTATCCCGAGGTGTGGCGCCAACAGTCCAGTAGACATATGGGCAGTTCAGCCCACGCGGCAGGTCTGAGAAGTCCTCCGACGCGGTCCACGGCACAGCATCGGTGGAATCGTCGCCGAGCACAGCGTCCATGACCGGGCGAATCGTGGCAAACGCCTCCGGATCATTGTCAGTGACTTCGCCGTGATCGGAGTACTCAATCACAGGCTCAACCTCAGTGCCGGAAGCCAGGCACTCGCCACGAACAACGCGCTCAATGCCCGCAACGAGCTTCGCGCGCACATCGTTGGAGTAGTAGCGAATATTCAGCATAATCTTGGCCTGGCCGGGGATTGTGTTATTCGAATTGCCGGACTGCAGCGTGCCGACGGACAAAACACCAAACTCGTGGGGAGGAATCTCGCGCCCCACAATTCCTTGCAAGCGCAGAACGATTGCGGCAGCCAAGTACGTCGGGTCAATGGCGTTGTGCGGCATAGATCCATGTGCGGAGCGACCTGTCAGCGTGATGCTAATGGTGTCACAGCCAGCAAGTGCCGGGCCGGGCATGGTCATTACCTGACCTGCGGGGCCGGGAACAATGTGCTGGCCGAAGCACACATCTGGGGTGGGGATGAGGTCTGCCAGGCCGTCGTCAATCATAGCCTGTGCACCACAGGCTAGTTCCTCGGCGGGCTGGAACAGGGCAATGAAAGTACCCGACCACTCAGACTTAGTTGCTGCCATCAGGCTAGCCAGACCAAGACCGGCCGTCATGTGCATGTCATGGCCACAGGCGTGCATGACGGCGGTGGCAGAACCATCGCGGGCGGTACCGGTGGCAGAGGAAGCGAAATCCACACCTGTTTCCTCGAACACCGGAAGCGCATCGATATCAGCGCGGAACAGCACGGTAGGGCCGGGGCCATTTTCCATGACACCAACGAGGCCGTGACCACCGATTCCCTCATGCACTGTGTAAGTGCCCATGTCGCGAAGAGCACCGGCCAGATACGCGGCAGTTTTCTCCTCCGCCTGAGATAGCTCCGGGTGCTGGTGCAGGTAGCGGTAGATTTCCCACTGCCGGTCCAATGGCACTCGATGGGCGGCGATGAGGTCGCGAATGCGGCTCAGTCGTGCTTCATTGTTGCTCACCTGGTTTAAGACTCCTAACTTCTCTCTACTCTGTGCCAGAGAACTACAGCCGCGACCCGTCTTCAACGAGCGGGTTGTATTTCAGCGAGTTTGGCTGGCACTGGCACTCGGTCGCAATGTGGATGCTGTCCGAGATCTTTCCGGTCTCCCGTAAACGGTACATCTCCGGGACAACGCGGTCTCGCAGATCCCATGGGGAGATGGTGTTCAGATAAATCTTGGTGCCACCTTCAAAGCCGGCCAGGTTCGAGGTGCGCCACTTAATCATTACGCGCCACGGCATGCGGGCATCCAAATCGACAGGGCGGTGGTGCCATTCCTCGTTACACGGAATAGTGGGGCCGGCAGCTGCATGACATGCGTGAATCAGGTCCGACATTGCGTCGATCTCAGCCCGGGTTTGCAGCCACGGTTCGCAGACATCTGACTTCGAGAAGATCTCCAGCGTCGGGTACCGGTGTCCGAATCCTGCGAAAGCCACCGCGTGCTCGTTTTCCGCGATAACCAGGTTGTGGCGGGCCGCATAGTCCACTGCGTATTCGTTGTAGATATTCGGGTTCTTGCGCACCGCCTGTACTTCGCGCTTGAGCTGCTCACCGTGCTCATCGATGGCCACAAGCTGCTTGTGCAAGTGATCGAAGCTTGCGCCTGCCGGTTTTAGCCAGTTTTGGAAAGCGGCCACATAACGCACGTAGCGGTTACGTCGGTACAGGTCAGCAATCGACTCGACGGTAAACGCAATAAGTGCGCGGTGCTCGGCAACACTCAATGTGCCAGAAGAAGCCAGCTGATTATCGTGGGTAGCGCCGTCGACAAAGTGGCGACGGGCAACAATCACATCGTGGCCGCCGGCGAAATAGCTTGGGGCGCGGCGCAGCAATTCCTCGTCGGAAAGCGCGCTGATTTCCTCTTCACTGCGTCCAGCGGCGCGGTAGCGCGTGCGAATGATATTGAGCACGTGCTCGCGGCCCTTCGGGTCATCGAGGTAGGCCTCCATACGTTGCTGAGTTTCGCGGTCGGGCTCGAAGCCATAGTTTTCCGACCAATAGTCATAGGAGACGATCTCGAACAGGTTGGGCACGCGGCGGAACTCCGCGGTGGTGTCGAAGAGCTGGTCGGGCAGTACTCCGGTCACCGTGCTGTAGCCGCCGAATACCGATTCGTCGAGGACAACGCGGGCCTTCTCCGGCGGGGTTTGCAGCAGGTTGTTCCAGCCAAAGGAGTCGCGGGATCCAAAATCCTCCTCGCTCAATGGCTGCGGATCCGTGTGCTTAATTCCCAACGGCCGATTTCCACGACCTGGGACTGTCCACACCTGGGTACCGGAAAAAGGATTAACTTGCTTCACCGTGCCGTCGGCAAGCGTGATGAGGGGATTGCTGAAAGCCTGCATAAGTCCAACACTACGTCTTTGCTGGCGGTCGGCGCGCCAACGTAGGGGGACAAGGGCTTGACGACGGTTAGCTATTGTCTGGCCGTCTCGCGTGGCTTAGCCTGTGAAGTTATGTCGAAGATTGTTTTTCACTGCCTGGTGAAGCCGACCGAATCGGAGGCGCTGGCCGAGGCATTTCGTACCAAGTTGAGTGAGTTTGACCGCGCCGGGCGAATTAGTGACGTGGATGTTTCGGTGGCGTCGGCGGACACGGACGCGCAGTTGGTGGAGCAGTGGGAGCGTGAGAACCCGAAGGAGCCGTTGGGGGATAGGAAGGTATTCCGTTATCTCTTGAGCTTCGATCAGCACGGCGGTTCTCTCAATGAACTCGCTATGGACCTCTCTGAGCTACTGACTCCGCGTGCAGAATTGCCCCCGGACCCAGTGCTGCGTGAGTTCGACGAAATGCTCGAATCTGTTGCGACGTATCCCTGGAATGTTGCCGTATTTAGGTAATATCCTACCTAATTCGTGAAAAGTGTAAGCCTCCACAGAGTCAGTGATTGGCTTGGCCAACGGGTGTAGCGCGAATCGCTACGAGTTTTCCCAGCAATATGCCGTTGTATAATTATGTCCGCTTCAATATCTACAGTTGCCCAGTCCTTGTGCACACAACCTGTGCCACCGAGTTACGGCAACCGGAAAGTGGTTTACAACCGCTGACGGTTTGTTCTTCGTGGGCGCCATAATGGTTTCGCAGAGAGGTTTATTTTGAATATCGAGCAGAAGGTTTCGGGACTCTATGACCAGATTCTCACCCGAAACGCCGGTGAGCCGGAGTTCCACCAGGCAGTGGCAGAAGTTCTGGAGTCGCTGAAGGTCGTCCTGGAAAAGGACCCACACTACGGTGACTACGGCTTGGTTCAGCGTCTGTGTGAGCCGGAGCGTCAGATCATTTTCCGCGTGCCGTGGGTCGATGACCAGGGGAAGGTCCAGGTCAACCGTGGCTTCCGTGTTCAATTCAACTCTGTGCTGGGCCCGTACAAGGGTGGTCTGCGCTTCCACCCGAGCGTGAACCTCGGCATCATTAAGTTCCTGGGCTTCGAGCAGATCTTCAAGAACTCCCTGACCGGCCTGCCGATCGGTGGCGGCAAGGGTGGCTCCGACTTTGATCCGAAGGGCAAGTCCGAGCTGGAAATCATGCGCTTCTGCCAGTCGTTCATGACAGAGCTGCACCGCCACATCGGTGAGTACCGTGACGTCCCGGCCGGTGACATCGGCGTCGGCGGCCGCGAGATTGGCTACCTGTTCGGTCAGTACCGCCGTATGGCCAACCAGCACGAGTCCGGCGTTCTCACCGGTAAGGGCCTGACCTGGGGCGGTTCCCTGGTTCGTACCGAGGCCACCGGTTACGGCTGTGTCTACTTCACTGAAGAGATGATGAAGGCCAACGGTGCCGACATCAACGGTGCCAAGGTCATCGTTTCCGGTTCCGGTAACGTCGCCATCTACGCCATTAGGAAGGCTCAGGAGCTCGGCGCTACCGTCGTCGGTTTCTCTGACTCCTCCGGTTACGTCTCCACTCCGAACGGTGTCGACGTCGAGCTGCTGAAGGAGATCAAGGAAGTTCGTCGTGCTCGCGTCTCCGAGTACGTCGCTGAGGCTGAGGGCGCTGAGTTCCACGAGGGTGGCAACATCTGGGAGCTCAAGGCTGATGTCGCACTGCCGTGTGCAACTCAGAATGAGCTCAATGGCGAGTCCGCCAAGCTGCTGGTCGACAACGGCTGCCGCTTCGTTGCTGAGGGCGCAAACATGCCGTCCACTCCGGAGGCTATCGAGGTCTTCAAGGCCAACGGTGTCCACTTTGCGCCGGGCAAGGCCGCTAACGCCGGTGGTGTTGCTACCTCCGCTCTGGAGATGCAGCAGAACGCTACCCGCGATTCCTGGTCCTTCTCCTACACCGATGAGCGCCTGAAGCGCATCATGACCAACATCTTCAAGAACTGCGAAACCACCGCCGCTGAGTACGATCACGAGGGTAACTACGTGCTCGGTGCCAACATCGCAGGCTTCAAGAAGGTCGCTAACGCAATGCTGGCTCAGGGCGTCATCTAGTCTGCTAACGTTTCCGCTTTACGACGGATCCTCGGCGACCCCGCCCGTCGAAAAGCCAAAAAGCCCACGCTGTAAACTCCCTCCTATGGAGTTATCAGTGTGGGCTTTTGTCTTTATCGTGGCAACGATTTTCATCGGGGCTCTGATGCAGCGAATAGCCGGTATGGGACTCGGACTGTTGGGAGGTCCGGTCCTCTCACTGGTTGCAGGTCCCGTAGCAGGAATTTTGATTATTAACGTGCTCGCATCGGTCAATGCGATCATGCAGACCATCTCGGTGCGAGAAAACGTCGATTGGAAGAAGTTCTGGCTGATTGGCCCGGTGATGGCCTTAGGTGCGCTGCCAGGCGCCTGGGTGGTTCACAACACGCCCAGCGGGCCACTCCAGGTTCTGGTCGGCGGGCTCGTGCTACTCGCGCTGCTAGTGACATCCTTTATGCCTCAGCGCATGCGTGTCGACGGCCCACAATACGCCGTTGCCTCAGGCGTGGCCGGCGGTTTTATGAATACCCTGGCCGGCATTGCGGGCCCAGCCATTACCGTTTACGCACAGGCTTCCCGTTGGCCAGCGCAGACATTTGCAGCCACCCTGCAACCGCTCTTCTTTGTTTCCGGCGCGTTGTCCTTGCTGTTCAAGGAAATCAGCGGTGACGTATCTGTCTTCGCCACCACACCGGTTATCCTCTGGCCGCTGTGTTTGGTTGCCATGATTGTGGGTATATTTTTGGGCACTCGCGTTTCCCGACGAGTGCCCATTGTGCAAGCCCGAAAGCTCGCGGTCATTCTGGCGACTACCGGCGCGGCAGTCACTATGTTTCGCGGAATCTCCGCAACTTTTGGCGCTTAGGCTTGCTGTTACTTCAACAGCGAAGACAGGAAGTTGCGGGTGCGCTCGTGCTGCGGATTACCCAGCACCTCATCCGGGGTGCCTTTCTCCACGACCACGCCGTCAGCCATAAACACGACCTGGTCGGCGACTTCGCGGGCAAAGCCCATCTCGTGCGTCACGACGACCATGGTCATGCCCTTATCGGCCAGACCACGCATGACGTTGAGAACCTCACCGACGAGCTCGGGGTCAAGAGCGGAAGTCGGCTCATCGAAGAGCATTAGCTTCGGCTCCATGGCCAGGGCTCGAGCAATGGCAACACGCTGCTGCTGACCGCCCGAGAGCTGAACAGGGTAGGCATCGGCCTTGTGAGCCAGACCAACAGTCTCCAGCAGCTCCATGGCACGCTTTTCAGCCTGCTCCTGAGAGACGCCCTTTACCAGCACTGGTGCCTCGGTGATATTTCCCAGCACCGTGCGGTGCGGGAACAGGTTGAAGTTCTGGAACACCATGCCGATATCGCGACGCTGACGGGCAGCTTCTGCGGCGGAAATTTCGTAGAGGCTGCCGTTCTTTTCGCGGTAGCCAATCAGGGAACCGTCGACGTAGAGACGGCCGGCATTGACCTTCTCCAGGTGGTTGATGCAGCGCAGCAGTGTGGACTTACCGGAGCCCGAAGGCCCAATGAGGCAGGTAACCGTACCGCGTGGAACTTCCAGGTCGATGCCCTTGAGGACCTCGAGACGGCCGAAGTTCTTCCGAACCTTTTGCGCCTCAACCATCAAATCTTTGGTAGTCATTTACTGCGGATCCTCTCGGTAGAAGTGCTCTTCGTCCTTATCGACAACGCGAGCATTTGCAAGCGGCACACCTTCGGCGTCGGCAAGCGCGGCCAGCTGGCGGGCGGTGAGCTGACGGGTAGCGCCGCGGGCGAAGTAGCGCTCAAGGTAGAACTGTCCGACCATCAGAATTGATGTGATGACCAAGTACCAGGTGGCGGCGACAAGCAGCATCGGCACCGGCAGGAACAGCGCATTGGCGATGTCCGTGGAGCGGCCGTAGAGTTCCAGCGAGAACGGCACTGCGATGACCAGCGAAGTGGTCTTCAGCAGGGAGATGAACTCGTTGCCCGTCGGCGGGATGATGATGCGCATAGCCTGTGGCAAGATGGTGCGGCGGACAGTCTGCCACCAGCTCATACCCAGTGCCTTCGATGCTTCGGTCTGGCCCTCCGGGACAGCCTGGATGCCGGCACGGACAATTTCAGCCATGTATGCGGACTCATTCAAGCCGAGACCGACGAACGCTAACACAAAGGTATTGGACAGGACGGTGCTGAGATCAACCTCGGCAACGCCCAGGTCAATCGTCGAGTAGATAGTGCCGAGGAGGCCCCAAAAGACCAGCTGCACGTAGACCGGAGTTCCTCGGAAAACCCACAGGTAGAACCAAGCAACAGTGGACAGCACGGGGTTGTCCGACATTCGGAGTACGGCGACGATGGCACCGCCGACGATACCGATGAGCATGGCCAGGACCGTTAGTGCAATGGTCCAGCCAGCGGCAGCGGCGATTCGTGTGTCGAACAGGTACTGGAAGTAAACATCCCAGTGGTAGGCCTCGTTGCGGGCGGCACCGATGATGAACCACAGGAAGAGCACAAGCAGCACTGCTGCGGTGATCCAGCGACCCGGGTGCGGCAGCGGTTTGGCCTTAATTTCTTCGTTGAGTTCCGCCTGTGTGGCCTCGTAGCGGGCGCCAGACGCAGATGAGTCGCTCACTTAAAGTTCCTCTCCGTTAATAGTGGCGCGTTCCAAAGCACCGTCTTCCAAACCCCATGTGGTCAGGATTTGCTTGTACTGGCCGTTGTCGATGAGGTACTGCAGCGCCTGCTGGAGTACTGGGCCGAGTTCTGAATCCTTCGGAATAGCGAAGCCGAACGGGGCACCATCGTAGATATCTCCGGCAAGTTCGAGTTTGCCCTCAGAACGATTGACCGCGTAGGCACTGACTGGTGAGTCAGCTGCCAGCGCGTCAGCACGCCCCAGCACCACGGTGGTAGCTGCGGTACCAGCATCCTGGTAGGCCAATTTGTTAATTGGTGGCAAACCGCGATCCAGACAATCCTGATTCTTTACCGGCAGGTCCTCCATGTCAGCGACGGTATTGCGCTGAACAGCGACAGTTTTGCCACAGTAGTTGTCGGAGCTGGCGTCGCTGCCCGGGCGACGTGCCCACTGCAGGCCGGTATCCAGGTAGTCGACGAAGTCGTAGGTCTTGCGGCGCTCCTCGTTTGAGGTGAAGCCGGAGGCACCAACATCAACTGCGCCGGCCGACAGGGCCGGCAGAATCAGTGCGAAATCCTGTTCTTGGATTTCCAGCCGCAGATCCAGGACGCTGGCCATGGCCCGCATGAGGTCAATGTCGAATCCGATGATGGAACCGGCGGAATCCTTAAACTCTGCCGGGGCGAATGTTGGGTTGGTGCCGATGCGCAATACTTCGCGCTTACGAAGATCTGCTGGGACCTGTTTCGCCAGTTCGGGGACCGCTGCCGGTTTGATCTCTGACCAGCCCTCGGGGTTACCGCTTTCGTCATTGGTGACGCAGCCTGTAAGCCCTAAGAACAAGGTCGCAGTCAGCGTGGCAGCCGCCAATGCGATGGGTCTTTTCATATCTGAATATGTTACCTAGGCACAGGAATACCTTAAATTCGGTACCCCTATTCAGCTGCGTCTTAGGCTGGTGCAGGAAAACCGCACACTTTTCAGACTTCCCGGGGAATAGTCAGCGCCGGTTTTCTAGTTCGCTTCAGCTGCAGCAAAGCCATTGCCAGTGACGTCGAGCGGGCCGACCGCGCCGGAGGCCGGGTCGCTCAGCGCAGCATCGCGGACAGCCTTCGCCACGGCCGGCATGACGCGCGAATCCAGCGCCGACGGGATAATGCGGTCGGCACTCAGGTCTTCTACGCCAACATTTGCAATGGCCTGAGTAGCAGCCAGCTTCATGGCCTCGGTGATCCGTTTGGCACCCGCCTCCAGTGCGCCACGGAACAGACCCGGGAAGGCCAGCACATTATTAATCTGGTTCGGATGATCCGAGCGGCCAGTGGCCACGACGGCTCCGTACTTGCGGGCGACTTCCATCGGAATCTCCGGAATCGGGTTGGCCAGCGAGAACAGAATCGGGTCAGCGGCCATTTGGCTAATCGCATCCTCGCCGATACGGCCGGCAGAGACGCCGATGAACACGTTAGCGTCGACAAGCGCATCGTTGATCGAGCCGGTGATACCGCGTGGGTTAGTCATGCCGGCGACCCACTGCTTGATGTCGCTCAGTGGCTCGCGGTCCGGGTGGATGATGCCGCGCGAATCGACGACGACGATGTCGGACACGCCAGCGGACAGCAGCATCTTCGTCGCAGCGACACCAGCGGCACCAGCGCCGGAGATGACCACGCGGAGATCCTGGAAGCTGCGACCTGTCAGCTTGCAGGCGTTGATCAGGCCGGCGGCGATGACGATGGCGGTGCCGTGCTGGTCGTCGTGGAAGATGGGGATGTCGAGCTCTTGGTCGAGACGCTGCTCGATCTCGAAGCAGCGAGGCGCGGAGATGTCTTCGAGGTTCACTCCGCCAAACGACGGCGCCAGCGCCTTGACCGTCTGGATGATTTCCTCTGTATTGAGGGTATCCAGGACGATTGGCACAGCGGAGATGCCGGCGAACTGCTCGAAGAGCTGGGCTTTTCCTTCCATCACCGGTAGCGCGGCCTTGGGCCCGATGTCGCCAAGGCCAAGCACGGCGGTGCCGTCGGAAACCACTGCGACGTTCTGGCCGGTCCAGGTGTAGGTGCGGGCCAGAGCCGGATCTTCGTGGATGGCCTCACAGACGCGAGCGACACCTGGGGTGTAGCCGATGGAGAGGTCGCGAATTGTCTCGAGCTTCATGGTGGAGTGGGAGCGGAGCTTGCCGCCTCGGTGTGCCTCAAAGATTTCCGCATCGGTGATGGTCGACGGATCTGTGGGGGCGGTGTCCTCCGGTACTGCGTGAAGTGGCGTCTTAGCGGAGTTCGCGTTCGCAGTGTGGGCGGAGGAGCTAGAGGGGGAATTCGCAGCAGGCATGATGACAGTCCAAAACGTGTTGAGTACTGAGTACTTTGTACTTTGAGAAAACTCGACCGCGGCGTGAGCTGCTGGTGGGCAGTGCGTAAAGCCGGGAGCAAAGCTTGGCAGGTGATACGTAGTGGTGTGCGTAAAAACTAAACCAGTCTTGCTATGCGGGATTGGTATCTCATTATATGGACGGGGAGTGGAAAATAAAATTTTTGCGGTTGGGGGGAGCGGGGATTTGGGAAGTGTCGTGGGGCTGGCGGCCGCGGGCGTGATGCCGGAACCCCGGCTTTTGCCGAGTTCGACGAGTCCTGCCATGGCGTCATCTATGTCAAGAGCTACGCTGCTGTGTTGTTTGCGATGAAGGTGTGCACCGGGGCTTGCTCGGAAGCGTCTTTGTTGGGAAGTGCCTTCGGTGGGGCGTCTATGTGCTGTCGGGTTCCATATAGGCGGCTGTCGTTGGGGGCTCCACGCCTTGGCCGCTTTTGGCCTTCTATTGGTTTGGAAAATGTTGGCGATATTATTTGCCGATATTGAGCAAGCGCTGGCCGGGGTTGAAGGTTAGTTTTTAAAGAGATTAACCAGTTCCAAGCCCTGTTATATGGGGTAGAGGCCTGGTTTTTTCTTACCTTCAGTGGTGCCGTATGGTTCGCGAATCGAAAATATTTGTGTAGTGCGGAAAGTTGAGTCCGGGGTTCCTGAGATAGTTCCAACTGACGACAGAGAGCTGTTCGTTTATTGCAACTTCTACGCAGGAGGCTTCTTACGATGTCCAATTCCACTTTCCCCCAGAACCCGCAGAGCCCACAGAACCCGTATGGCTCCCAGAATCCGTATGTATCCCAGGATCCGCAGGCTTCGCCGGGGCAGCAGTACTACCAGCACAACCCGCAGGATCCGCTCGGCCAGCAGTCCTACCCGCAGGGTCCGTCGGCAGCGGGGCAGGTGCCTCCGGCTCCGAAAGAAAAGAAGAAGGGTGGCTGCTTCAAATGGGGTGGTATCGCCGCGGGCGCTGTCGTCGTTCTAGCTGTGGCGGCCAGCTTGACTGGTGGCGGTGACACTGACGCGGGTTCCGATTCTGAAGCTGCGTCTCTCTTTGGCTCGGAGACTGCCGTTGCGGCTGATTCTGGGACTGTTGAGAATGCCGATTTCGCTGAGGCACCCGAGGCAGGTGCAGATGAGCAGCAAGGTCAGACGGGGGAGCAGCAAAAGCAGGATGAGAAGGTCTCGACTGAATACAAGAATGCTCTCCGCAAGGCAGAGATTTACGCGAATCGCATGCACATGTCGAAGGCCGGTATTTATGATCAGCTGACCTCGGAGTATGGCGAGAAGTTCTCACCGGAGGCTGCCCAGTATGCAATGGATAACCTTGAAGCGGACTGGAATAAGAACGCACTGGAAAAGGCGAGAATCTATCAGGATTCGATGGCAATGTCCCCGGATGCGGTTTACGAGCAGCTGACGTCGGAATACGGCGAGCAGTTTACTCCGGAGGAAGCTCAGTACGCGGTGGATAACCTGTAGCAGCGGCTTCGTTTATTGATGACGCCAATTGGCCAGAGTCCAGTTGGATGCCTGCTGCAAAAGGACGGCTTCCGCTTCACCAGAATGCATTTGCTGCACACTGAACGGCTGCTGGTGAAGCGGAAACCGTCTCGGCAGTTTTAATGCGTGACCGGGCAGTTGAGCGAGTGTCTGCAGCACAACTTCGGCGCGGTACAATTCGTGCCGTTTATCAACCGCGCCCGCATCGGCGACCGCGGCGGCAAATCAGAAGTAACCGCGACACTGCGCCGCTACGCAGTCGCAGCACCTATCTTGCAGAAGACATCGCTGAGTTTCGAGTCTCCATCACAGAAGAGCAGCGGCAAGCTTTGTTGAGCGGGATTTCCGAGTACTCCGATGGCGATGAAGAAGTTTTCAGAGCGTATGCTCGCCTGTTGAAATCATCGGACTCAAAAGCCATGGAGTAGCCACATTCGCGGGGTGCGAGTCCCCGCCATGGCACTGCCCCGTTCGCTCAATCGGTAGTGGCGGGGTTTTCTTATGCCCAAAAACAGATTCACCCAGGAGTTAACGCAGGATTCAACGTGCAATAAGTGGCTCTTTTTTGGCTCATTTTTGGTGCAAAATACCCGTGAAAGTACGTGAAAGTGGGGTTAAGTGACAAAAAGTGTGTCTGATTTTC